>RFGJ01000071.1 GCA_003696665.1 Gammaproteobacteria bacterium
CCAATATACTTGGGGTTATCCGGATGAGTCGCATCGACAAAGATATTGCCGGGGTGCATGTCGGCATGAAAAAAATTATCGCGAAACACTTGCGTAAAAAATACCGAAACCCCTTTTTCAGCCAAACGCTGCATGTTGACGCCCGCTGCTCTGAGCTTTTCAATGTCACCGACCCCCAACCCATAAATTCGCTCGGACACCATGGCGCGCCGGTGACAGTAGTCCCAGTAAACTTTCGGGATATATAAATCTTCAGAATCGGCAAAGTTGCGGTGCAATTGGGCTTGGTTGGCCGCTTCCCTCCGCAAATCTAGCTCGTCTAGAATGGTGCGGCGGTAATCAGCCACCACTTCCGGCAAACGAAAACGCCGTATTTTTGGTAAGCGCCGATGCAAAAATTGCGACACACTTTTCATCAGCGCCACATCGAGCGCCACAATGCGTTCAATGCCCGGACGCAACCATTTGATCACCACCGCCTCACCGTTAGGCAATTTGGCAGCATGCACTTGTGCGACCGAAGCTGAAGCCAAAGGCGTCGTATCAAACTCGGCAAACAGCGCTTCAACCGGCTGCCCGAATATCTCGGCTAACGCACTTTTCGCATCCACACCATCCACCGGCGGCACTCGATCTTGCAACGCTTGCAACGGATTGGTGATTTCGTCAGGAAACAAGTCTTTGCGGGTTGAAATCAGCTGGCCAAATTTGACGAACACTGGACCAAGGTGAACAAGCGCATCGCGCAACCGTTCACCGTAATCGCCTGGCGGACGTCGCCAAAGCCATGGTTGCATCAAACGCAGACTCTTAAGCCACCAACGCAGAATTCCTTCGTCAACCACCTCGTCTAAACGATAACGAAGCAGCGTCGCCTGAATCTGATAAAGTCGCCAAAACTGCCGCCACCACTTCACGACAATTGCCTCTCTAACCTCGTCAAGCGAGCTTGCACACGCGCCACATCCGATGACAATGCCACTAGCGCCTGTTGGAAATCTTCGAAGGCGGCTCTTTCAGCCATCAACCCAAGCTGATGTCGCGCCACATCGACACACTGTGCCTTCTGCTGCGCGAAGGCTTGACGCACAAACGATTCTACGTTTTCGGCTATCTGAACAAGAGTGTCCGCCGCAGCGTCCCCTAGCCACGGCGCCAGTTGACTGCGCCAATCTGGCGACAACGCCATTAATGACGACATGAGGACTTGCGCTACCGAGGCATTTCCTTTTATCTGCAAGGCACCAACGGTCATGGGCGCGTCCGGCCCCTGAGTGCGGGCGGTGTGCAAAAACGCCTGCCAAGGGCCATGCACAAGCACATCTTCGTCATCGTCTGACGCACCGGGCCACACTTTTATCTGGCGCTCGAATGGCTGAATGATCCAATCGATGGGCAAGTCATCCACACGAATCCGTACGCGACAGCCAACGATGGGACGGATGCGTTCCGACCATGCGGGATCCGCCGTAACGAGGCTGGTGGCCAGGACTTCGAGCATTTGTGTTTGAATCGTTCGCAACATCCACATTCAGGCTTTCCACCCACGGTGAATGGCAACAATGCCCCCTGTCAAATTGTGGACATCGACCCGATCGAACCCAGCATCAAGCATCATCTGCCGCAGCGTTTCCTGATCCGGATGGACGCGTATCGATTCGGCAAGATAACGGTAACTTTCTGAGTCACCTGCCACCAACTGTCCCATGACCGGTAACGCATTGAAAGAGTACAGATCATACAACTTCGCCAAAAGTTCGGACTGTGGCTTGGAGAACTCTAGCACCAGCACTCGACCACCGGGTTTTGTCACCCGCAACATCGAGCGTAACGCCGCCATCTTGTCCGTGACGTTGCGCAATCCAAAAGCAATGGTCACGCAATCAAAACTGTCATCCGAAAACGGCAGGTTTTCCGCATCGGCCTGAACATATTCCACTCCGGAGACAATCCCTCGGTTGGTCAAACGCTCGCGACCCACTTCAAGCATGGAGGCGTTAATGTCCGCCAACACGACCTGCCCTTCTGCCCCCACAAGTCGCACAAATTGTGCCGTCAGGTCACCGGTCCCCCCGGCCAGATCAAGCACGCGTTGACCGGGACGCACCCCTGCTAACGCGACCGTGTATCGCTTCCAAAGCCGATGTATGCCAAACGACATCAGGTCATTCATAAGGTCGTATTTAGCCGCGACCGAATGAAAGACATTCGCGACTTTTTTCTTTTTTTCCGGCTTCGGGACCTTCTGGAAGCCAAAGTCGATCAGTTCTTGTTCATCATTGTTCATTGTGCTAATCCAGGCGAAGAATGGTGACATCATCTGGCTCTCGTTTCGCGCCCGCTTGTCTCAATTTCTCGAGATACTCCGTCCACTTTTGGGGTTGGCGCATTGCCAGCTCATAAAGATATCGCCAAGTATATAGGCCACTGTCGTGTCCGTCATCAAATACAAAACGAAGCGCATAATCGCCGACTGGCTCAATGCGTTGAATGCTGACAAATCGCTTGCCGGAAACGAGCTGGCCACCTTGCCCGCCATGACCGGTCACTTCCGCCGATGGTGAATAAACGCGCAAGTATTCGGCCGACAACTTAAAGCGCCGGCCATTTTCATACACCAGTTCTAGGCATCGCGATTTTTTATGCCAGAGAATCTGTACCGGTCGCATGGCCACTACAGAATGAAACGACTGAGATCTTCATCTTGTACCAGATCGCGGAGCTGCGCGTCCACATAGGCGGCATCAACGACCACTTCGTTCGTCTGCTCGCCGGCAGTGAAAGATGCTTCTTCGAGCAATCGCTCCATTAAGGTATGAAGCCGGCGCGCCCCGATATTTTCTGTCGTTTCATTGACCTGATAGGCAAGCTCAGCCAAGCGCCGAACACCATCATCGGTAAAGCGCAAATCGACGCCTTCGGTTTTGAGCAATGCGGCGTACTGTTTAGTCAAAGACGCATCCGGTTCTGTCAGAATTCGAACAAAATCTTCCACGCCAAGCGAACGTAGCTCAACGCGAATTGGCAACCGTCCTTGAAGCTCAGGTATCAAGTCTGATGGTTTGGCCAAATGAAAAGCGCCAGAACAAATGAACAAGATATGATCCGTGCGCACCATCCCATATTTAGTATTGACCGAACAGCCTTCCACCAAGGGCAACAAGTCCCGCTGCACACCTTCTCTGGACACATCGGCACCATGCTCGGAACGTTTTGCCACTTTGTCGATCTCGTCAATGAATACGATGCCGTTTTGCTCAACGGCATCAATGGCCTGTAATTTCAGCTCCTCTGGGTCAAGCCGCTTATCGGCCTCTTCCTCGACCAGAATACGCATCGCATCCTTGATCTTCAGTCGTCGTTGCTTGCGCGGAGCACTGGACATATTCTGGAACAAACCCTGCAGTTGCTGGGTCAGCTCCTCCATCCCCGGTGGCGCCATGATCTCAACCCCAAGTTGACTTGCGGCCACATCAATGTCAATTTCCTTCTCGTCCAATTGTCCTTCACGCAATTTTTTACGGAACACCTGGCGCGCGGCGGAATCCGCAGAAGCTTCTTCATCGAACGTGCGTGGAGGAGGCACCAAAGCATCCAAAATGCGTTCTTCCGCCGCTTCGACGGCTTGTTGACGCACCTTTTCCCGCGCTTTCTCACGCACCATTTTCATTGCCACATCGACGAGATCCCGGATGATTGAATCCACATCTCGCCCGACATAACCGACTTCCGTGAATTTAGTTGCTTCCACCTTAATAAAAGGCGCTTGCGCAAGGGCGGCGAGACGTCGTGCAATTTCTGTTTTGCCCACCCCCGTCGGACCAATCATCAAAATATTCTTGGGCGTAATCTCTTTGCGCAATTCCGGGGCCACCTGCATGCGGCGCCAACGATTTCGCAAGGCGATGGCTACCGCTCTCTTGGCTTCAGACTGGCCGATAATATGCTTGTCAAGTTCGTGAACGATCTCACGTGGGGTCATCTGGCTCATGATTCGGCTTCCAGAGTTTCAATGGTGAAATGATGGTTGGTATACACACAAATGTCTGCGGCAATGGATAATCCGGCACGCACGATGGCTTCTGCCGACAACTCGCTGTGCTCAAGCAATGCTCGCGCCGCTGCTTGGGCATAGGGGCCACCACTGCCAATCGCCATCAAGCCATCTTCAGGCTCCACCACGTCACCGTTGCCAGTAATGATAAAGGAGTGGTGTTTGTCGGCGACCGCGAGCAAGGCCTCCAGACGCCTTAACATTTTGTCGGTTCTCCAGTCCTTTGCCAACTCAACTGCAGCGCGCATTAACTTCCCTTGATGCAGTTCCAATTTGCTTTCAAAACGCTCGAAAAGGGTAAATGCATCCGCCGTACCACCCGCAAAACCAGCGATGACTTGATCGTGGTATAAGCGCCGGACCTTGCGCGCGTTTCCCTTCATTATGGTGTTGCCCATGGACACCTGACCGTCGCCACCAATGGCCACTTGACCATTGCGACGGACGGACAAAATTGTCGTTCCTCGAAATTGCTCCATGAAATTGCTCCGGAGTTTCTGGTTCATGGCTTAATGGGGACAGATACCGCCAACTTCAAGTCGATTGTGGCGAGATAACACGTTTTGTGGTGAAATGCCATTATATGCTTAAACCATTGTTACGGGACAAAAATGATAAAACGTCTAATTCTTTTCTCTGCCTTCGTCGGTCTTGTCGGCTGCCAACAACCATCCGAAGAAAACAGCGCCACCGCCAAAAGTCACGAAGCCACTGGCTATGACTGGCGCGATGACGCGGCTCGGGCCCGCGCCAATATTTATGCGGAAGTGACGTTGACCGCTGATTTATCTGGCTATTCCGATAATCAGAAGAAAATGCTGGCGAAATTAATTGATGCAGCACAAATCATGGACAAACTGTTTTGGCTGCAGGCTTTTGGCGAACCCCAGCCTTTTTTAAGCAAAATTAAGGACCCTGTCGCGCGCCGTTTCGCGGTGATTAATTACGGCCCTTGGGATCGGCTGGATGGTGACAAGCCGTTTTTGACAGGTTTTGGTGCCAAGCCCCTAGGTGCCAATTTTTATCCGGCAGACATGAGTAAAGAAGAGTTCGACCGTTGGCAACAGCCCGGTAAAGACGGCCTTTATTCGCTCGTGCGTCGTGACAAAGCAGGGAAGTTGACGCTCGTGCCCTATCATGTTGCCTATCACGATGCGCTAAGCCAGGCAGCTCAATTGCTCAACGAGGCCGCAGCATTGGCAGAAAACAAACATTTCGCCGAATACCTTCGACTGCGCGCAAAGGCGTTGTTGACCGATGAGTATTTCCCATCGGACATGGCTTGGATGGACATGAAGGACAACCCCATCGAACTGGTGATCGGTCCCATTGAAACTTATGAAGACCAATTGTTTGGCTATCGGGCCGCTTTTGAAGCGTACGTATTGCTGAAAGACAAGGAATGGAGCCAGAAACTGGCCCGCTTTGCACAGTATTTGCCACAGCTCCAGCAAGGACTGCCTGTTCCGGAGCAATACAAAGCGGAACAACCCGGCAGCGACAGTGACCTGAATGCCTATGATGTGATCTATTACGCGGGACATTCGAACGCTGGCTCAAAAACCATCGCCATCAATCTGCCAAATGACGAGCGTGTTCAGCTCAAAAAAGGCACGCGGCGCTTACAGCTTAAAAACGCGATGAAGGCCAAGTTTGATCACATTTTAGTCCCTATTGCCAATGTGCTCATCGATCCAGCGCAACGCAAGCACATCAAGTTTCACGCTTTCTTCGCCAACACAATGTTTCATGAAGTCGCACACGGCCTAGGGATTAAAAATACGATTAATGGACGAGGCACCGTTCGACATGCATTGAAAGAAACCGCTTCGGCCCTTGAAGAAGGCAAGGCAGACATTCTTGGCTTATATATGATCACCAAGCTACATGAACAGGGTGTGCTCAATGAAGGCGAACTGATGGATTATTACACCACGTTTTTGGCTGGAATTTTCCGTTCCGTTCGCTTTGGCGCCTCAAGCGCCCACGGACGAGCCAACATGCTTCGGTTCAACTATTTCCGCCAAATGGGCGCATTCAGCCGTGACGAAAACACCGGCACATACCGTGTCAATTTTGACAACTTCCAAAAAGCCATGACCGCCTTGTCGCATGACATCCTGACTATTCAGGGTGATGGTGACTACCAGCGCGCCAAAAAATGGCTCGACGACATGGGCATCATTGATGCCTCATTGCAAAAAGATTTGGACCGTCTCAAGACCGCCAATATCCCGGTAGATGTCGTGTTCAAACAAGGAAAAAAGGTCCTTGGCTTAACCCCCTAATTCGACCCGTGGAGGCCTATGTCACGTTATTGGCAGCTTGTCGTCATTTATCTTTATGCCGCCATCGCTGTGTCGGCCAGCGCCGATATGCTCTATTTCCGGATGCGGCATTTTGGTACGTCGCAAGGTTTGCCACACTCCACCGTGGTGGCCCTTGAAGAGGACCACCTGGGGTTTCTCTGGATCGGCACCCCGAATGGCCTTGCCCGATTTGACGGGACACGCCTCCACAGCTATCTGCCACAAAAGCATTCTCAACTTCCGCATCCCCGCATTACGGCGCTGCTCTCCGATTCGCAGCAGCGTCTTTGGGTTGGCACTCGTGATGGCATCGCGCAGTATGATTACGTGACGGACAGCTTTCGTCGCGTACAAGTCGATGACATCACGTCCAGCCAACCGTTGTCGGTATACCGACTGCTTGAGGATTCCGATAACCAAATTATCGCCGCCACGAATCAAGGACTTTTCGTCTATTCAGCCGACGCAGATGCGTTTCACCGTCATCCTGTGTCACATCCTTGGTTAACCCACCCCATTCGCAGTGCACTGGCTGCACCGAACGGCAGTCTCTTGTTGGGTGTGCCGGGCAAAGGCCTCGTCCAGATTCAATCCAACCAAGCCAAGATTCTGGTGTCCGAAAACACGACAACTTTGCCCGAAATACGCGCGCTGGCCGTCACTGACGACCGAACCATCTGGATCGGCACACGAGACGGCCTGTTTCGACTGCCTCGTGATGGACAGCTCTCTCGAGTGATGCTCACGCAAAGCGAACACCCGCTGATCACACAACTGCTGGTAGATTCATTCGGCCGGCTTTGGGTGGGCAGTTATGTTCAAGGGGGATGGCTCATTGAGGCCAATGGTCGACAGCATCATTTGTTTCCCTCTCCACTGTTTCATCAATCACTCCGCGACAAACAAATTTTTGCGCTCACCCAGACATCCGATGGTGGCCTATGGTTTGGCACTTATGCCGGCCTATTTTATCTGCCAACGGAAGCCAAAGACATGCCGTACCGACTCTTATCAAAACCAAAGGACCTGGTTGAAAAGGCACAATGGGTTTCTTGGATCGAAGTCGATCGCGAAGATTTGTGGGTGACCCAATTGCGTAAGGGCCTTTGGCGAATTAAACGGGACACTGGCGAAAAAACGTTTGTGCCCACGCCACATGCCCTACCTTACGTCATTCACAAGGCACCACAGGGGGGACTTTGGGTTGGTTTTGATGGCGGTGGCCTGTACCACTATTCACCGTTGGCCAATCGGTTTACCAAATTTGGTCAAGAGAAGGGACTTGAAGCGAAGTGGGTCACCCGTATTTTTGTTGATCAGTCTGGCATTTCATGGATTGGCACAAACAATGGCCTATATCGTTATGATCGAGAGATGGGACGTTTTCAACAAGTTTCGTTGTTGTCCGACACCAAAGAACGCCCATTTATTCTGGCCATCAATGCCGATGATTCAAACCATCTTTGGGTTGGCACGACTGTTCATGGGCTATTCCGCCTCGACTTAGCCACCGGCCAAATTTTGAATTTTCGTCATCAAACTGATGACGAGAAAAGTTTGCTGCATAACCTCATCTATGACATTCATATCGACGGTGACTCAATTTTTATTGCCTCGCGCGCCGGCTTGTCTAAATTAAATGTGCGGGACTTTTCTTTGCAACACCTCACCCGAGAGAATGGTTTGCCGGATGCCACTGTCTTTGCCATCCGTGGCCGAGCAGACAAACTCATGTGGATTGGCACAGAGCAAGGCATTGCTTTGGTGGATCAAAGCCTGAATATTCTTAAAGTATTGAATACGGCGAACGGTTTATTCGATGCGCCTCGTGCCTACGGCGCTTTTGCCGCCGATGCTGATGGTTTGTGGCTTGGCTACAACGGAGGGCTTTCATTTGTCCCGAATCCACCCGGCCAGGTTTTGTCATTAGAAAAAGTGGCGCCACCCATTGTGGAGCAAATTTTTATCGATGATCGGCTTGAGCATGGGCATTATCTTAGCACTGAAACACAAGCTTCCCTGTTCACAATAAGAGTCCCCTCTACCCACCAATCGGTTCGCTTTGTGCTGTCCACGCCCGTGCTGTCTCGACTTGGACAGGGGGATGTTTTATATCGATTGGCTGGGTTGAATAAAAAATGGACACGGCTAGCGGACCCGGGCTTGACCATCAGTTATACGAACTTGCCCGCCGGGACTTACACCCTCGAATTAAGAGCGCGCCTCGGCGCACGTTACAGCCCGGTATACCGTCCTGTCATGCTCTATGTGACCAGCCCACCTTTGTTGAGTCCACTGGCGCTCACTTTGTATGTCGTCATCGGCCTGATTGCACTTTTGTTATGGCGGCAGAAGCATGTTCGCCAACTTCGAGAAGCTGAAGCACTACAAGCAAGACTAGAAGCCGTGGATAGAGCCAAGGACGAATTGTTGGCCAATGTGTCGCACGAGCTTCGAACGCCACTCAACGGCATTATGGGTATGGCGCAGCTATTGCGGGATGGCCTGCTTGGTCAGGTTTCCGATGACATCAAGACCGCCGTCAATGAAATCTTCAATGCAGGATTGCGCCTCAACCTTTTGGTTGGCAATTTAATTAGCCTATCGCAACTCAAAGCTGGCAATTTCGCAATCCGGTATGAAAAATTCGCTCCCCGGCCGATTGTGGAGCAAGTGATTCGTCTTTTGCAAAACGAACGAAGCACCAAGCGTCATCTAGATATCCGCATTCATATCGATCCTGACTTAACACTTTATGCGGATAAACAAATTTTTGAATTGGTCATGACCAATCTCATACAAAACGCCTTCAAATTTACCGAGGAGGGCTTTGTCGAAATTCGCATCGAGCAGGTCGATGATCAATGGATGATATCTGTTGCCGACAGTGGCATTGGTATGTCCCAAGAGATGCAGGGTGCAGTGCTTAAACCCTTTCAGCAACGGGATTCAAGCCTGACCCGTTTGCATGGCGGCCTCGGTCTTGGCTTATCGATATGCCAACAACTGTTGGCACTGGTTGACAGCCATTTATGGATTAACAGTCGTGAAGGCGAGGGCTCAATTTTTAGTTTTTACTTGCCCATCAACCCCAAACCGAAAAACTAAGCTACCAAATCCGGCAACCAACCAATCCGTTGTCTTGCAAACGATGGCGATCAGACTCAGCTTTGCGTTTACTGTCATAGGGACCAAGCACAACGCGGTACCACTGCCTTCCATCTTTTTCTTTCGTTGTCATCACGTTGGCTTCAAGCCCTGATAACGCGATCTGCGCGCGCAAACTGTCTGCCTTCTCCGGAGAAAGAAAGCTGCCACATTGCATCACCCAGCGACGTGTTGTCTTGCCTTCCGTTTCCGGTTTCGGTGAAACCTTGACCTCAATGTGCTTTTTCTCAAGCAAATCGTAAAACCAATAGTCGTCACTGGTTTTGGCCGATGA
>RFGJ01000072.1 GCA_003696665.1 Gammaproteobacteria bacterium
ACATTGCTCGTGGGCGTGAAATGCTGGAGCGGGCAATGACAAACCGAGGGTTGTCTGGCGTTTCCTTGCAGGGAGTGGCAGAAAAACTCAACCTCAAGCATGTCGATGACCTGTATGCCGCCATTGGCATTGGCGATCTTGGTGTTGAACAGGTCACCAATACCATGCTGAGGATGTTCCCTGAATTGGCGCCGAAGCATGAAGAAACACTGCGTCTATCGAGCAGAACAAGTCAAGCGGCCAGTGCGCAGAGCGCGGTCATTGTTGAGGGGCTTGGCAATGTGCTGACGCACATCGCTGGCTGCTGCCACCCTGTGCCAGGCGAGCCCATAGTTGGCTACATCACGCAGGGACGAGGGGTGACTGTGCATGCCAGTCAATGTCCGCACATACGCAGGGCGCGTCAACAAAATCCTAATCGACTCATCGGTGTGCAATGGCAAAGCGGTGCTGGCGGGCGTTTCGTGGTGAATTTGTTACTGGAAGTTGTCGACCGAACCGGTATCTTGCGTGATTTAACACATTTGCTGGCTCAGGCCAAAATCCCCATCGTTGCTATGAACAGCCAGATTTCCAGAAAGCATGAACATGCCCTTATAGAGCTTCAAATTGAGGTTCTGGATCAGCAACAACTTGATGACGTCATGGCTCGAATTCAAGGAATGCGTGATGTCTTGTCGGTACGACGAGGTTAGTGATGGCCGATCTTGATGCATTGAGTCAGGCGATTAGGACCCTGTATGAAATTGTCGAACGACTGCGTGGGCCCAACGGATGCCCGTGGGATCGTCGGCAGGAAATGTCAGATCTACTGAGTTATACGAAAGAAGAGGTGGCAGAGCTTTCGGAAGCCGTAGAAACGGGCAAGCCAGAGGCCATTCGTGACGAATTGGCCGATCTCTTGTTTCATTGCTTGTTTTACGCGAAGATTGCGGAGTCAAAGGGATATTTTGACCTCACTGACGTGGCCAATCATGCGGTTGAAAAGCTGCGCCGTCGGCACCCGCATGTATTTTCTTTTGACTGTGAGCGTGGCTTAGATGACGAAACATTAAATCGTCAATGGCAGGCAATTAAGCGAAAGGAAATGGGAGGGGCTTCCCCATGGATTCGGTGGCAGCCACAATTGTCTGCCTTATGGGGGGCTTGGAAACTCCAGCAGATGGCGGCAAGTTGGGGATTTGATTGGCCGGAAGCATCGTTGGTGTTCGATAAACTGCATGAAGAAATTGGCGAGCTTAAAGAGACGATTGCGGACAACGACAAGCCTGCGACGTTGCATGAGCTGGGTGACGTGCTGTTTTCGGTCGTCAATTTGGCACGGCATTTGGACGTCGATCCAGAGCGCGCACTCGCATTGGCGAATCGGAGATTTTTTGAGCGCGTGCGCACCATGTGTGAGCGTATTGTCGCTGACGGTAAAACGCCTGATAAATTGTCAGTAGAAGAGCTGGATGTCTATTGGGAAATGGCTAAACGTTCTTCCGCATCACACATGCCGGGCAGTGAGAACCAATAACCCGTGGCTTTTGGCCAAGGAAGTGACCACGTCACTTGCCGCTTTTCTTGAATGGCGGAATAGAGTGCCTGAATCCGGTCGCCGTCATCGTCGTCGGTTGGAATGTATCGGAATTCATCGACGCCATGTGCTTTCATCTCTTGCCAGTAGCGAGCAAGGTCAATACATTGCGCTGACAACGTTTGAATACCATTGAGACGAAATATCGGTTGCTGTTCTTGCGAGGTCAAGACTAGGCCCTGTTCATGTTGCTGACAGCGAAGTTCGCAGGCATCTTTGCCAACATTGGCAGCACGGGCTGTAAAGCAACGCGCCGAGTAGGCCAGTGGCGCAAAACCAAAACCAATGACCTGTAGCGGAGTTTCAGGATCATGTTGAAACCGTTGCAGGTGATGTTTACCAAGTTCCACTGGCAACGTCCAGCCTACGAGCCCCAAACGCTTCAATTCGTGAAGCATGCCGTTATTGTAGATGTTGATGCTCGGTCCGGCGTAAAAAGGCCTATCGTGTGTCACGGCAATGTCTACTGCCGTCCAGTCGTTGGCTTCAATGGGCAAACCGGTTTCGACGATTTGTCGTATCTGGCCGACCTCTGCACGCGATTCGACCAGCGCGAGTGTCGAGAGGACAACTTCCTTACCCTTATCGGCCAGCTTCTCGGCAATGGCCAGCCAATCGTTAAGCCGCATTTCTCGCCGCTTGCTACAGACCGTTTCACCTAAAAAAACACGATCGACAGGCCAATCTGCCACACGATCGTAGTAGGACAAGACCTTGTGCTTTGGCCAGAAAAAAGGAATGGGGGCCAATACAATTTTCATTACTGCCAGCTCCGATGATAAGCGCCTAATGTGGTCATTCGACCTTCTGACAATCGCATTAAGTTTTGTTGCCAGTTTTCCTGAACTTTGAAGTCGTCAGGGTGCTCAAGCAAACTATCGATTGCTTGCCGCCAGATACGGGTGACCTCCTTGACGTACGCAGGGCTTCGTTGACGACCTTCAATCTTAATCGCACGGACATTTGCATGGTAAAGCTCAGGGAGCAAGGAGATCGTATTTAGGCTTGTGGGTTCTTCAAGCGCATGATAGCGATTGCCTTGCACCTCGAAACGACCTTTGCAAAGCGTCGGGTAAGCCGCCTCTTCGCCGGGCGCATAATTATCGATCAGCACACGGTTGAGGCGAGTGGAAAGTGCGCCATCGTTTGTTTCTTCCCATTGGACATATTTTGCAGGTGAACAAACACCATAGGTATTGGGGCTTTCGCCGGTGAGCCAGGAGGATAGATGACAACGCCCTTCGGCCATGATGCACAGGCTGCCAAAACCAAAAACTTCGATTTCGGCGTTCGCCAGCTGCGCTGTTGCTTTGACTTGCTTTAGGCTGAGCACACGGGGTAAAACAGCCCGCTGAATGCCGTACTCGCGTACAAATAGATTGATCGCTTCTGGTGTGGTGGCAGACCCTTGGACGGATAGGTGCAGACGTGCGTCTGGATATTTTTCGCGCGCATAGGCCAAAAGCCCCGGATCCGCCATAATCAAAGCGTCAGTGCCTAGGGCGATGGCTTGATCGATGGTGTCATGCCAGGTGTGTTCGCGTCCAGCTTCAGCGTAGGTGTTAATAGCAAAAAATACTTTTCGGTGCGTCCGGTGTGCTGTGGCCACCGCTTGTTCCAGCTGCTTGTGATTAAAATTTAATCCGGTAAACGCCCGCGCGTTGGTGTTGTTCCTGAAACCGACATAAACGGCATCGGCTCCAGCAGATAACGCTGCCTGTAAGGCTGGCAGACTGCCAGCGGGACAGACCAGTTCTAGCATAAGTGTGTTTGGATCCGGTGCTTGGTCATGGCGCCAACCTTATCTGTTCTCACCAAATTGACAAAGGGTTAACGTTGTTCAGTCATAAGCAACCCTGATCTCGATCAATATTACCCACCTGAACGGCCAAAGAGATATTTACAATATATTGTGCTACTGCTTCCATGGGAGCACATCATATTGATCTTCCGGGAGCATTTATGGACACGCGTACTATAGGGTGGGTGATCAAGCGGAACGGCACACATGTGCCTTTTGATATCAACAAAATTGCAAATGCCATTGCGCGTGCCGGGCATGCCACAGGCGAATTTGACCGGTCGTGCGCAGATCGTTTGGCATCACAAGTGCAGGAAAGACTTCAGGCCTCAAGCGTTGAGCGACCCACTGTAGAGTGGATTCAGGACCGCGTCGAAGAAACGCTGATTGATGCTGGGTTTTTGACCACAGCGCGTGCCTACATCGCTTATCGGGCGCAGCACAAAGCGTTACGTGCCGACTGTCGCACGGTCGTTGATGTTGAGAAGTCCATTAATGAGTATTTGACCCGTGCCGACTGGCGTGTCACTGCCAATGCCAATCAAGGTTTTTCGCTCGGTGGGCTCATTTTGAACTCATCTGGAAAAATTATTGCCAATTATTGGTTGTCGCATGTGTATCCACCGGAAATTGGGTTGGCACATCGCGAAGCAGATATTCATATTCACGACTTGGACATGCTTTCCGGTTATTGCGCTGGATGGTCGTTGCGACAATTCCTTATGGAAGGGTTAAATGGCGTCCCAGACAAGGTGGAAGCGGCACCGCCGAAGCATTTGTCTTCGGCCATTGGCCAGATGGTCAATTTTCTCGGCACACTGCAGAATGAGTGGGCAGGCGCGCAGGCATTTTCGTCGTTCGACACTTATCTAGCGCCTTTTGTTCGCAAGGACAATTTGAGCTATGAGGCGGTGCGACAGCAGATTCAGGAGTTTATTTACAATCTTAACGTTCCCTCCCGTTGGGGCACCCAAACACCTTTTACGAATGTCACGTTCGACTGGGTCTGTCCCGACGACTTGCGCGATCAGGTCCCTGTCATTGCAGGCGAAGAGATACCTTTTACTTACGGCGAGTTACAGCCAGAAATGGACATGATTAATCGCGCCTATATTGAGGTGATGAGTCAAGGGGATGCCAAAGGGCGCGTATTTACCTTTCCAATTCCAACCTACAACATCACCAAGGATTTTCCTTGGGAATCCGATAATGCGCGTCGGCTTTTCGAGATGACTGCCAAATATGGGCTGCCGTATTTTCAGAACTTCGTGAATTCGGATCTGGAACCGCATATGGTGCGTTCCATGTGCTGTCGTTTGCAACTGGACCTTCGAGAATTGTTAAAGCGTGGTAACGGGTTGTTCGGTTCGGCCGAGCAGACTGGTTCTATCGGTGTTGTGACGCTCAACTGTGCTCGACTGGGCTACTTGTTTAAAGACGACTTTGATGGCCTATTAAGACGCGTGGATGCACTTTTGGAATTGGCGCGTGAGTCGCTTGAGATAAAGCGTAAGGTCATTCAGCGTTGGATGGACCGTGGTCTGTATCCGTTCACTAAGCGCTATCTGGGCACGCTTGGTAATCATTTTTCGACCATCGGCGTGAATGGTGTGAATGAAATGATTCGTAACTTCAGTCGTGAGCAATACGATATTACCGATCCGGAGGGTCAACAACTGGCCATTCGATTGTTGGAGCATATCCGACGCAGGATGGTCGAGTTCCAAGAACGAACAGGCAACCTATATAACCTAGAAGCAACGCCTGCTGAGGGCACGACGTACCGTTTCGCTAAGGAAGATCTGGCACGCTTCCCAGATATCATTCATGCTGGCACCAAGGATAAACCTTATTACACTAACTCGACTCAATTGCCGGTGGGATATACGGATGACCCGTTCGTGGCGCTAAAAATGCAAGAGCCTTTGCAACGCCTGTATACCGGCGGCACTGTGCTGCACCTCTACATGCATGAAAAAATTTCTGACTGGCGCGCGTGCATGAAATTGGTGCGACGGGCACTTGAGCAATTTCGGTTGCCATATATCACCGTGACACCGACATTTTCCGTGTGCCCCAAACACGGCTATTTGTCTGGCGAGCACGAGTTCTGCCCGAAGTGTGACGCAGAATTGCTCGCAAAATTAGCAAAACAACGAACCATAGAGGAGGTGAGCCAATGAAAGACAAATCAATGTTGCCAGAACATTTGCGCACTCGCTGCGAAATTTGGACGCGCGTGATGGGATATCATCGACCGGTGTCCCAGTTTAACATTGGCAAGAAGGGTGAATATGAGGAACGCAGATTTTTCCGGGAAGACAAATGTCAATTGATGCAGTAGTGCGAAAACCGGTGTCAGCGACATGCCTTCGTGTCGCTGGCTTTACGCCATTTACGACGATAGATTTTCCGAAACGGCTGGCGGCGGTGGTATTTTTGTCGGGGTGCCCGTGGCGTTGTCAGTATTGTCATAATCCCGAATTGATCAAAAAAGGGACAACAGACGGCTTGCTATGGGCAGATGTACTCGCCTACCTGCATGAACGACAAGGATGGTTGGATGGCGTTGTTTTTAGTGGCGGCGAGCCCACGCTGAATCCGCATTTGCCGAAAATGATGACCGATGTGCGAGCTTTGGGATTTGCCGTTGGACTGCATACCGGCGGCATGTTTCCCGAACGGCTGAAAACTTGTCTAGCGCAAGTCGACTGGATTGGGTTGGACATCAAGGCCCTGCCACAAAACTATCATCGGGTCGTCGGGCGAAAACGGTTTTTGGATGGCGTATGGCGAAGCTTGGAATTGTTGGTCAAGGCCAAGGTCGATTTTGAATGCCGGACGACTGTCATTTGGTCTTTGATGAGTACATCGGAACTACTAGCGCTGGCGGAATTACTAGCGGCGAAAGGCGTCGCTCGTTACGCCATTCAGATGGGGCGATTGAACCATTGTTTGGACGAAAAGTTGCAAGGGAGCATGAATCCATTGCCTGAGACCTGGCCGGAGATCGAAGCGCGATTGCGCACACTGTTCCCAAAGCTTGAGATACGCTACTGATACAAAGTGAGCCCCTCAACGTCTAGCAGCGTGATCGAACGGGCGTGCACCTCAATGTATCCTTCGTCTCTCAGTTTTCCGAGAATCCGTGAGAAGGTTTCCGGCTGGATGGCCAGATGCGCGGCGACCAATCGTTTGCTTGCCGGAAGTTGGACGACGGTTTGACCGTTGGATTCGGTTTTGTTGGTCAAAAAATAACGAATGACTCGGTAGGTGGCGTTTTGTAAGGTGAGAGTTTCAATTTCATTCAAACGTTTATGCAGCCGCATGCTCAGATCGGCAAGCAGTCGAAAGCATGTCTTTGGGTTTGTGCTCAATAAGCGTCGGTAAATTTCATTGTTGACGCAAAGCACTTCGCTTGGCTTGATCGCTTGCGCATTGACCGGAAATCTGGGTTGTTCCATGAACATAATGGCTTCTGCGAAGCTTGCGCCAGGCTGAATAATTTCGACCACTTTTTCATTACCTTCTTGCGATACCCGATACAATTTGATGGCCCCCGAAACCAGGAGAAAAAAACGTTCGGCGGGATCGCCTTGATGGAACAGGTGCTCACCGTTCGCCACGGCGTGCGGATGAATGGCTCGTAACAGCGTTTCTTTTTGTGATTCGTCAAACGCGGAGATCAACGGATGATGATTTAGGAAGTTTTGGTAATGTTCCAGCATAACTGTCGTCTTGCGTACGATTTGACATTAGCTCAACATAAAAAAGGGCCGCTGACAAGCAGCGGCCAATACCATGGAGAGGCACTCACATACAAATCAGAATTTGGCTGTCCATTGCACCCAGAATTTGTCCGTATCCGTTGAGAACGTATCCGCACTGTAACTGGCAAACTTAAACAGCAACGTTTGATTTTTGGCAATCGGGCGGCTGATGGCCAGATCCCATTCGGTACCGTAATCATCGCTTCCCGTATCGGCTGAGAAAGTGTGATAGGTGAGCACTACTTTATTGCCAAGTAACTGACTGCCCACTCCGACATAAATATCGTTTAGTCCGGTACCCGGCACGGTAAGAAACTTATCGGCCCAGCCGTTAAAGGCATGATTTGTTCCCAGTGGCGTCTGGAATGCGGTGCCGTTATCTGTTGTGTGGACCTCATTGCCGATGGTGAGGCTAAAACCATCTAGGTGGAATTTGCCTTCTAGGAGATAATAATCTGTGTCGGCGGAAGGGCTCGTATCCGTCGATTGAGTAGCATACTCAATGGTGTAGTCGAATCCTTTGGCGAAGGCTTCAGTGTTGCCGGTTAGCCGAACCCCGTAAGTGTCAGAAATGTTCTCCAAAAGGTAGGCATAACCTGTGACGGCAATGTTCTTGAGGCCTTCGTATTTCACATTGAGGATATTGTGCTGTCCGTCGGTTAAATCTTTGCCAAGGATGTTGTTGACGTTGTATAGACTGGCAAAGATAACCGTGGTGTCCGGCAGTGACTTGTTGACCAAAACAACACCGTCATATGTTTGTTCATTTTGACGCCAGCCAACGCCACCAACAAACCGTTGGTTGTCCAGAAGTATCCTTTGCCGGCCGTAGCGGATTTCAGTATTTTTAAAGCCTTTGTATGAAATGTAGGCTTGATTCACTTCCGTATAAAGCGGATCGGCAATCACGGGATAAGCGGTTTTACCGTTGAGTTTGTCGTTGTAGTCCGTTTCCCAAACTTCCGCCAGATGATCAAACTCGGTCAACACGGAAAAGCCTTTCCAGTCGCCGCTCTTGAAGGTCAAGCGGAGCCGTGCTGTCGAGGCTTCTGCGGAATCATTGAAACCATCCTGATCGACGTACTCGTAGCGATAGCGCAACGACAGGTCGGTTTGGCTGGCTCGTAGTGCTTCACCAAGCGAGTCATGATTTGCGGCATACGAAGCGCCCATTGTGGCCAACAGGACAGCAGCGGAAA
>RFGJ01000073.1 GCA_003696665.1 Gammaproteobacteria bacterium
GGTGCTCCTCCTATGGTGTGATGACCACAAGAGTGTGCCAGTGAACCCCTTTTTTGACAAGGGTAGTCCGCTTCCCACGGTTAAGTGCCGTGGTACCACAATCACGGTTACGAATTTTTAGGGCTGGTAATCGCGGCATAATGCGTGAAAGGAGGGTAGCGATAAAATATATCTTCAAAAAACAACGATTGACAAAGCAGTTCAAAAAAAATACTACAAAAGGAATGGAGATTAATAATGAACGAGTCTGATCTGTCTGCAATATTTGGTTGTTTGGTTAGTTTGGTGATACTAGGTGGTTTAGTTGCGCTTGCAGTATTCCTGGTACGCAAAAGCAATGAAGAATCAAAGAAAACAGAGTTGATGTACAGCCAACTTGCGCAGAAACTACCACAAGATAAACAAGGTATATTCTTGATGCAATATAATAACACCAGGAAAGACCCAACGACTGCTGTCTTATTAGCCCTCTTTTTAGGGGGCATTGGAGGGCATAAGTTCTATTTGGGGCAAACAGGTTTGGGAGTTTTGTACCTGTTATTTTGTTGGACAATGATTCCTGGAGTAATAGCTTTGTTTGAAGCATTCAGTTTGCCATTACAAGTGAGTAAATTTAACCAGAAAAAGATGCAGGAAATAGCGAATATGTTGGGAGTCTATTAAGCGAAGTAATAAATCCCATAGGGGTATCATGCTACACACTAGAAATATTTGCATGATACCCCTAGCAACATTATCCTAGCTGAAAAAATCGTGCGGCCCAACCCAAATTACAGCGGACTTGGCTGTCGCCAAGAGTGTACGCGGCCGCATTTGCTCAGTTTGGTTCGGGGTAGCGGATGGCTGTAGCCCAGAGCCGCCAAGCCCGCTGAATAACCCGTTGGGCGTGTGCAGGGGCTTTTTGTACGGCACGTTGACAGGATGAAGCGTTTGCGCCGAGTGGGCGCGTCCCCGGCGATGGCATAAAGCCTGTGCCCGTCGTGCGTGTTTGCCTGGGGCGGGGTGTCTGGGCTGCGGGGTGTCTCGTCCGTGGCCGTGTGCCCGGCTGTGCGCGCCCGCTGTACGGGGATGGCGCCTTGCCTGCGGTGGGATGCTGCCCCCTTCGCTATGGCAGGTCGAACATA
>RFGJ01000074.1 GCA_003696665.1 Gammaproteobacteria bacterium
ATTCTTCAGCAACTTGTCCATTCCCTCCAGAACACCAACCTCTCCACCTTCGACATCAATTTTTACGGCGCACGGTAGCCTTATTTCGTTCAAATAGTCATCCAGCCGAACCTGCTCAACAGTGACGAAACCTTCTCCGTTTTGAACAACCCTTGATGAGCCTGTATTTTTAGGTCCAGCTTCCGCAAATTTTACATGTCCATTAAAAGACCCTGCAGCAACAAAGTGTGTGCTGACCCGATCAAGAATTTCGTTGATGCGTAAATTTCCCAAAAGATGGGCATAATTTCTTCTGTCACACTCAAATGCGCAAATATCCATATCATCAAATTTATGTGCAACAATACATGAATACAGGCCAAAATTTGCCCCAACATCAATAAATGAACGACATCCCGTTTCTTTTACTAAAGACAAAAATATATCTCTCTGTTTTTTTTCATAGCCTCCATCAAAACATATCCGTCTATCTACATAATTAATCGGATTGAGGATAAAATTAGCTCCATCATAATTACGCACTTCCCACTTTACTTTTTTTAGACCATGCAATCGTCTTTTAATACTTGTTTTAATACGCATTTTACCTCCTATTTCAATCGAACCTCTGACCGATATAACAGGATTGTTTCTTCAACCATTTTTCCCAATGAAAAATTATCCAATATGTGCTTTCTTAAATTGTCTTTTGCCAAAGAGACACTCTCTAATACAGCATCCGCCAGGGCAACAGGATCCTGAATTTCTATGAGAAAACCATTTTCCCTATCAATGACAATGTCCAACACCCCGCCATGCCGGGTAGCCACCACCGGCGTATTCATCGCCAATGCCTCGGCGGCGGTGCGCCCGAAACTTTCCGGTTTTTTGGAACTCGACACCACAACGTCGCTCAGGGCGTAGATTTCGGCCATCTTTCGCTGGCTTCCGGCGAAAACGATCCGGTCTGTCAACCCCAGTTCGGCGGTCAATCTTTTCAACCCGTCAAAATAGCCACGTTTGTCGTCGCGCACCCCACCGACGACCAGCCCGACAACATCATGGCCCTGTTCGGCGAGGATGCCGATGGCCCGGATAAAGGTTTGGTGGTCCTTGAGCTGGGTAATGCGCCCGACCGTTGTGATGACTTTTTTGCCGGTCAGTCGATGCCGGTTGCGGAAGTCGGCGATAAAATCCGCATCCACCTTGTCAGGGTCGAACAGG
>RFGJ01000075.1 GCA_003696665.1 Gammaproteobacteria bacterium
GGGCCGCTGGGATCAATCGTCTCTCGCTTGGTGTGCAGAGCTTTCAGGACGCATTGCTTGACCGGATCGGGCGCATCCATAGTGGTCTTGAAGCGAGACGGGCCTTTGATATGGCGCGCGAAGCTGGTTTTGACAACATCAACCTCGATTTGATGTTTGGCTTACCGGGGCAAACCGAGAAAACGTTTTTACTCGATTTGCAAACGGCCGTCCGCCTTGGCCCAGAGCACATCTCTTGGTATCAGCTCACCATTGAGCCAAACACACGCTTTGCGGCCAATCCGCCGCCACAGCCGACGGATGATGTGTTGGCGGAATGGACAGAGCAGGGCGCACAATGGCTTGAACGCCATGGGTACGAACGCTACGAAGTGTCTGCTTATGCCACGGCAGGACGGCAATGTGTGCATAACCTGAATTATTGGCAATTTGGAGACTATCTTGGCATTGGCGCAGGCGCACATAGCAAAATTACGCTCGCCGATGAGCAACGCGTTCTGCGCTTGCGCAAAACAAAGCGTCCTGGTAGTTATCTGCAGAAAAAAGAAAAAACGGCAGCGCAATGGACAGTCGAAACGCCAGATTTGATATTTGAATTTATGCTAAATGCCATGCGGCTCAAGGCGGGTGTCGAAGCCAGCCTGTTTACTCGTCATACAGGATTGCCGATAAACGTGATTGCCCCCGTGATGCAAGATCTGATGAACCAGTCGTTGGTGACCGGATGGCCCGAGCGCATTGAATTGACGGCCCATGGTTTTAATCACCTCAATGCGATCTTGGAATTCTTTTTGCCAGACGCATTGGCCAAAAAACAGGCGCAGGTGCCAGTCCAGTGGCTTGATGCCGGTCGCTGAAGCCTAACGAGACGGTTTTCGGCAATAAATCAGGTCATGCACCTGATGGCCAAGCCGTTCGCCCCGTTGCTCGAACTTAGTCAATGGCCGGTAATCCGGTCGAGGCGTGTAGTTGCCAGGGCCCGCAATATTTTCATAATCGGGATGTGCCTCCATGACTTCGAGCATGTGTTCGGCGTAGGGCGTCCAGTCGGTTGCCATGTGTAAGTGACCATTCGGCTTAAGCCGGCTGGCCACGAGATCAGCGAAGGCGGCGTTGACAATGCGCCGTTTGTGGTGGCGCTTCTTTGGCCAAGGATCTGGGAAAAACAGTTGTACCCGTGTGAGGCTGTGTTCGGGGATCATAAATTTGAGCACTTCAAGAGCATCGCCTTCCACCACCCGGAGGTTGTTGAGCTGTAATTTGTCTATGGCGGCTAATGTTGACCCAATGCCCGGACGGTGCACTTCGACGCCGATAAAATTCACCTCGGGTGTGGCTTTTGCTTGCTCGACAAGCGATTGCCCCATGCCAAAGCCAATTTCAAGGATCAATGGCGCCTCACGTCCAAATACGCGCGACCAATCGATCAGTTGTTGGGTTACTTTAAGCCCATATTTGGGAAACAGGGTGTCAAGGGCGCGTTGCTGCGCTTTGGTCAGACGCCCCTGGCGCAGTACAAAACTGCGGATTGTTCGCTTTTGTGTCAATTCGTTTTCAGTCATGGCAACCTCTCGTCTGGCGGGCGCATGATACCGGCGTTTGCGTACAGAATTCAAACGTTAGTGAACAGTGGTATTTTCAACTGCTGTCGCGCGGCTGAGAAATCAAAAGTTCCCTGTTGCCATGAAGATGGAGATATCATGCTCAAATGATATATACCCAATGGCTTGATAAGTACATCACTCAGGGAATTTGGTCGGTTCGGTAAATACCCAATCACGCGCCTTGACTGGTGTGTGGCAACTTATACAGGTCTTTTGGCCTTGGTTGAAGGGCACCAAATCACGGCCGACCCATCGTGCCCAACCCCAGCCGTAACTGTCGGCAAATTTTTCTGTGTCTTTGACCATAAACTCGACATGAACAAAGGCATCAGGGCCGATCGCTGAGGGCCAATGACTAAGTTTTTTATCTTTCCACACGACTTTGGCGATAACGGCACCGTCCGGCCAGGGATTTGTGTGTCCAGAACGTGCCGCTTTCACGGCGATAGGGTTGCCAAGAATCATTCGAATCGTCTTATTGTCATGTCGATGTGAAACCGCGATGGTTTGCCAGCGCTGCCAGCCATCCGGATAGGTGATCCCATTGGAGTTTCTGGGCAATTGGTTGTTCGCGGGCAGTGCCGTCGAGCCGATGAGCATCATGAAAATAAAAAGCCACTGCATTCGTTTCATGTGATGACTTTGTTCTGCCGGTTGTGACGCATCATTCTGAGGTTATAGTAGGTGGGGCGACATAGGCCATTTCCTCATCGCTGTCGGGGTGGCACTTAAGGCAGTTAAGCGAAAAGTTGTTCGATTTGGTTTTGCTATGGGGAAGATGACTTTACGAGCCTGGATAACTGTGCTTTGATCGATGTCAGTCTCCGACAAGCCCCAATGTCAATGATAGAACATTCAGTCGATCCAAATGCGCACGCGGTGGCGGTGCTGATATTGACTTTGCTGGCGCTCTACCTTTTTCGGCGCGATGACGTTCCCTTGGAAACCTCATCTTTGCTGGTGATGGGGCTGTTAGCGACTGGTTTTGCCCTCTTTCCGTATGAGCAATTTCGCGCCACGGAGCTTTTCTTGGGTTTTGGACACGAGGCCCTTGTCACCGTATGTGGTCTGATGATTATCGGTCATGCACTGGTGCGCACCGGGGCACTGGAGCCAGTGGGCATCATGCTGTCACGGTTGTTCCGCCGGTGGCCGACCCTGTCGATTGTGGTGACTTTGATCGTTGCCGCAGGATTGAGTGCATTTGTCAACAATACACCGATTGTGGTGCTGATGTTGCCACTTCTGGCCAGTGTGTGTACACGAATTAAAATGCCGTCGGGTAAGCTTCTGCTTCCCATGGGGCTGGCGACACTGGTTGGTGGAATGACAACGACTATTGGCACGTCGACGAATTTACTCGTGGTCGCAATTTCCCAAGAAATGGGTGGCCCGGTGTTTGGCCTGTTTGATTTTGCAGGCATTGGGGTCTGTGCTGCTCTGGTCGCCATCGCTTATCTGTGGTTGATAGCGCCGCGGTTGCTGCCAAAAGGGCGAGCGGATTTTGCCGAGCAATCGCCCAGATTGTTTACCGCCTATCTGAACATTCCTCCAGACAGCCAGTCTGTCGGTAAGACGCTTGCCGAGCTGATTAACAAAACGGACGGGCGAATGCGTGTCGAGTTTTTGCAGCGAGGTAGTGATACTGCCCTGATGCCGTTGCCTGATACGGTGGTTAAGGCGGGTGACCGCCTGAAAGTGAAAGACACGCCAGAGCGTTTGAAGGAGTTCGAGCGTGCCATCGACGCAGTCTTGTTTTCTGGAAGTAAAAAAGTGGATGAAGATCATCCTCTGCGCACAGACAAGCAGATCATGGCGGAAGTGGCGATCATTCAAGGCTCTGGGCTGATTGGAAGGACATTGCATCAAGCCAGCTTTGCGCAACGTTTTGGTGTGTCTACGGTGGCACTGCATCGTGGTGGTGTGCCGATGGACGTTGGTCGCCGTTCGATTGGTCGCGTGCCTTTACAAGTTGGCGACATATTGCTGGTCCAAGGTACGCCGGAGCAGGTGGAACTGCTCAAGCGTCGGCCTGGACTGCTGGTATTGGACGGCACATTGGAATTGCCCCACACGCGCAAAGCGCCGTTGAGCCTGTTCATTTTGGTGCTAGTGATTGCACTGACGGCGCTCGGATGGCTGCCCATTGCCGTTGCCGCTGTGCTCGGGGTATTGGCATTGCTGTTGACCGATTGCCTCGATTGGCAACAAGCCTCGGCCGCGCTCAGTACACAAGTGATCATGTTGGTGGCGGCATCACTCGCGCTTGGGCAAGCGCTGACGGTCACTGGGGGCGCTGAGTATTTAGCGCATGTCTTCGTCGGTGTTGCGAACTTTTTACCGCCAGGCGGGATCGTGGCCTGTTTGATGCTGCTTTTGGCGTTGCTGACGAATGTCGTGGCCAACAATGCGGCTGCGGTGATTGGCACGCCAATCGCGTTGTCTGTTGCCGCGCAACTGAATTTGCCGCCAGAACCTTTTGTCCTCGCTGTGTTGTTTGGAGCCAACTTAAGCTATGCCACACCGATGGCTTATAAGACAAATCTGTTGGTGATGAACGCCGGTGGTTACAAATTCTCCGACTTTGTGCGTGTCGGTACCCCGTTGATTCTGATCATGTGGACGTTTTTGAGCTGGTTGTTGACCGCAATCTACTTGTCATAATCCATGTTTTCGAGCACACAGATTGAAGCGCTGCAAT
Organism: Gammaproteobacteria bacterium; assembly: GCA_003696665.1. Lineage (NCBI taxonomy): Bacteria > Pseudomonadati > Pseudomonadota > Gammaproteobacteria > Gammaproteobacteria bacterium. The sequence continues at coordinate 4,306 of RFGJ01000075.1, forward strand.
CTGCACTGGTCAGGTGGCAAAAGCGTCATGGTCGTCACGATCTTCCTTGGCAGCAGCCACGGACACCTTATCGGGTTTGGGTGTCAGAAATCATGCTTCAACAGACGCAGGTGACAAAGGTTTGTGATTATTTTCAGCGTTTTATCGCAAGGTTTCCCAGTGTGAGCGCGCTGGCAGCCGCCAGTGAAGAAGACGTGCTTTCCTATTGGTCGGGGCTCGGTTATTACGCACGAGCCCGCAACTTGCATAGTGCGGCAAGAGAAATTATGAAAGTGCATGACGGTCAATTACCAGACACGCTCGAGGCACTTGTTCAGTTGCCCGGCATTGGTCGTTCCACAGCCGGCGCGATACTGGCTTTGGGACACGGTAAGCGAGGCGTCATTCTGGACGGAAATGTCAAACGTGTTCTCGCACGCCTTTTGGCCCTTGAGCATTGGCCTGGCGACAGGACGATGGAGAAACACTTGTGGCAAGTGGCAGAACAGTTGACACCAAACCACGATGTTGATGCGTTTGTACAGGGCTGGATGGACTTAGGGGCGATGGTATGCCGGAAAGGTCATCCGCAGTGTGATATCTGTCCGTGGTCCCCCTACTGCCGGGCTCGGCAGCGCGGTATCGCTGACCAACTCCCGGTGCCCAGGCCAAAACGATCAAAAAAGGTTGAGCATTGGTATTTGGCGGTGGTACGAAACCAACATGATGAATTGGCCTTGATCAAAAGGCCGCGAACCGGCGTCTGGGGCGGGTTATTTTGTTTTCCCGTGGTCACTAAGGCACAGGCCCAAAGGGTGATTGCGCAAGAGACACATATCTTAACCCACAAGAACTTAGTGTTGCATTTTGTTGAAGTGACTTCGCCGCCACTGGCCGATTGGTCGGTGGCTTGGTACCATGCTGACAAGGCTTTGTCATTGGGGCTGCCAGCCCCGATCAAACGATTTTTACAACGGGAGAGCGAGCAGTGAGTCGAATGGTGTTTTGCAAAAAATTACAAAAGGAGCTGCCAGGTTTGCCATTTGTGCCGTACCCCGGCGAATTGGGACAGAGAATTTACAAAGAAATCTCCATGGAAGCTTGGCAACAATGGCTTAAACATCAAACCATGCTGATTAACGAGAAAAGGTTGAGTCTGGCTGATCCGGAAGCGCGTGCCTATTTGGCCGGTGAAATGGAAAAATTTTTATTCGGCGGTGACTACGACATGCCGGAAGGTTACGTGCCTCCAGACGAGGCCGGACACTGATTGCCATTTTGGCGATGATAAACCCACACGTGTGCAGGCGGGATATTTCTGAACACGGTAGCGACACGGCGTCCAGTTAAGTTCAGCGTTTCAAGTGTTTCTTGTGCCAATGGGTTTTTAAGGCCGTAAGTGTATTGGATGAGTGGTGCGTCGGGCGTGGCCAGGGCGAGTGCCGACGACAGGATTTCGATTTGTAGCGTTGGCGAAAAATTCAGCATAGGCAGGCTTGAGAGTATGCCGTTGACGGCTTGGACCTGATTGTCGCGCAGACAGGCATCAATATTGCGGGCATCGACCTCCAATACATGGGTGCTAGGAAAGCGTTTTCTGACAACACCCGCGAGTTCCGGATTCGCTTCAACCACCCATAGCCGCTCTTCGGCAACGCCCGCGCCAATGATGCCAGACGTGATGGCCCCGGTGCCTGCGCCGAGTTCCAGGTAGTTGCCGCAAGAGGGATTAGGAATTTGTGCTGCCATAGCGTGTGCCAGATATCGAGAACTTGGGACAGCGGTTGCAACATGTTTTGGCGACCGTAGCCAGTTTTTTAGCATGGCCCAAGTGGCCGAAATTGAAGATAAGGCTGAATGACTCACAATGGAATTGTGTTGTTTACGATTGCCCTGATTCTAACCGACCAAACGGGGATGTGATAGTGAATTTCATTACATGGATAGAACGAACAAGGATATGAAACCAAGAAAAACGCCATATAAACAATTGATTACATGAATTTGGCAGGGCTATTTATGTCATATTTAAAGCAGAAATACGCGCAATTTCTAGACACTATTATTAAGGCCAATTCTGTTTGGGTGCTCAAAAGTGCAGAAGGCTACCTGCAGGTGGCATCGGATCGTTTTGCCGAGGTCGAGGTCATCCCATTTTTTTCCGATCAAGCGCATGCCAGTGCCGTGGCAAGCAGCCTTGATGACGAATATGTCCCGGAACAATTATCTTTGACAGAGTGCATTGAAGACTGGTGGCCGTCGATGGAAGCAGACAATGTTTGGGTGGGTGTTGATTTTGATGAAGCGTTGGAAGGCCTCGAAATCGAAGCCTGGCAGGTGCTGGACGACGTCCTGTCTCGACTGCCGGTTGATCGGGATCATTGAGGTTTGTTGGCGCTTTGGTAGGCTTGCCAAAAGCGTTGTCACCTAGGGGAAAATGGATGCGCAGGATTTGGGTTTTGTTGATTGGTGTTACCATAAGCCTTTGCGCAGCGGAGGCGACAACGCTGAACGTGGCTGCGGCATCAGATCTACGGTTCGTGCTGCCGAAAATCATTGCGGCGTGGCAGGCTGAGGTTGGGCCTGTGTCTGTTCGTGTGGCCTATGGATCCTCGGGGCGTTTGTACCGGCAGATTCAGCACGGCGCTCCATTTGATGTATTTTTGTCGGCCGATGAAACTTTTCCAAGGCGCCTTCAACAACAAAATATCGCGGGCCGAACACTTTATCAGTATGCGCGTGGGCGTCTGGTGGTGTATGCGCGCTCTGGCGATTCGAAATGTCTTTCGTTGACTAGATTGGTGGCGTGTGAGGGGCGAATTGTCATTGCCAACCCAGAACACGCCCCTTATGGTATGCGCGCAAGAGAGGCAATGCTGGCGCTCGATGTGTGGGCAAAACTCAAGCCACGTCTAATTTTTGCTGAAAATATTGCTCAGGCTGCGCAGTATGTGGCACGAGGTGAAGTGGCCTATGCCGTGCTGGCGCGATCGCTGGTCAGCTCGCCAATGTTGTCTGATGGTCGATGGCAGGCTGTGCCGGAAAATTCTCATCAGCCTTTACAACAAGCCGGGGTCGTCATTGGCGACGCACCACCTTCACAGGCCGTGTCTTTTATGCAATTTTTGCAAAGCCGACAGGCTCAGACATTATTTGAAAAATTCGGTTTCCAGCCGATTGGAGCGTCAAGCGGTGAGCGATGAATTGCTTTGGCCGGCGGTGCTGCTGACGGGCCAACTGGCGCTGTCCACAACTTTGCTTTTGTTGATCATTTCTGTGCCACTCGCGTGGTGGCTGGTAAAGACCCGTTCCATCTTCCGACCGTGGATCGAGGCGGTCATTGCACTGCCACTGGCGCTGCCGCCCACGGTGCTCGGTTTTTACCTTTTGGTGTTACTGGGGCATCAAGGTTTTATCGGCCAATGGATGACCAGTATTGGTTTGGAGCCATGGGTGTTTCGTTTTCCAGGATTATTGGTCGGTAGTCTATTGTACTCTTTGCCTTTTGCTGTCCACCCATTGCAAACTGCATTTCGCTTGTTCGATATGCGGCTTTTAGAGAGTGCAAAGACGCTAGGGGCAGGGCCCTGGCGGTGTTTCGTTGACGTTGTGTTGCCGCAGACACGTAATGGTTTTCTCACGGCAGCCGTCCTTTCGTTTGCGCATACAGTGGGTGAGTTTGGTGTGGTGCTGATGGTAGGAGGAAATATACCCGGGCAGACCCAAGTACTTTCGACTTTGATTTATGATCGTGTGGAAGCGATGGACTATCAAAGTGCAAATCAAATCGCCATCGGCTTGCTCCTCTTCTCGATAACAATTTTGTGGTGGATTTATGCCAGATTGGGACACCGAGACTGAGAGCCGCATTATCGGTGAATTGATTCACGCGACACATCGGTGGCGATTTGATCACGCGTGGCCATCTGACGGCGTGACTGCAATCATAGGCCCGTCTGGCTGCGGTAAAACCACTTTTTTGCGCATCTGGGCCGGTTTGGCCCCGAATTTCAAAGGACATCTCTTTTGGCGCGGCCAGAAAGTTTCAGCGTCTGCACACAAACGCCGATTTGTCTATGTTCCAAGCGATGGGGCTTTGTTCCCCCATATGACCGTCCATGAGAATATTGCATTCGCCGCTCGGCTCAGTGGCATTGCAGATGAGGCGATCGACGCACTCGTGGAAATGTGCGGTGTGGCGTCGTGGTGGTCAGCCAAGGTGTCAAGTTTATCGAGCGGGCAACGACAGCGGGTGGCGTTGGCACGTGCCCTGGCAGCCAAACCCAGATTATTGCTTCTGGATGAGGCGTTATCCAATATCGATTGGTTTGGACGCCAAAAGCTTTTGCAGGCATTGCGCGCATCGGGTGTGCCTGTCCTGTATGTTACGCACGCGATAGAAGATGTTATGCTCGTTGCAAGTGGTGTTTTGCGATTTCGCGAACAGGCATTACAACCCTATCTGCCGCTTGCACAGTGGCTCGGATCAGGCGATGATGTGCCACTGACAGCCGTGATCGGAGGACGAGTCATTCGGGTTGATGCGCATGGTTTGGCGCATATTGACTGCGAAGACTTTGTGCTCAAGACGGTCACACATCATATGTTGCCAGAGCAAGTGGATGTGCGCATTCGAGCGATGGACGTGGCATTGTCGCTATCACCATTGGCTGATAGCAGCGTCAATAACGTGATACCGGTGACCATTCAATGGCTGTCTAAGCCGCACGGGGCTTATCAGGATGTGCATGTTCAGGCTGGGCGGCATCGGTTGTTCGCGCGACTCACACACTATTCAGTCATGCGGCTTGGCCTGACGGTGGGAAAACAAGTCTTTGCCGCCATTAAGTCTGTTGTGGTCAATTAACTATCGAGCGTCGTAGATGAGTGAGCAAAATCCACAAGCATTTCTGGAACGACAGATTATTTTTTTGATCGAGCGATCCAGTTCGGAAGCAGAAGTGATCGAGGCTCTGTTGGCTTTTCCAAAAGCGTGGGTCATTGCGCATGAGTTGGGACGTGTTGCTCGAGAAACCTCGTTGGCCGAAGCCTTGGCAACTTCAGGACTATTTGCCGAGTTATCGGAAGAAAAGCAAGCGCTTGTCACAGCGACGCAGAAATTAAACAAGGGTTGGCGTGCCTACTTGGCGTTTGTGCAGGCCACAAAATGGCATGGCAAGATGTGTGAATTGATCGAACGTATGCAGCGCCAAGGTGTGCGCCGGTTGGCGGTTTACGGTTTGTTGTGGCTCTTTACGTTTACCATCGTCGCAGGATTCCAATCCTTCGTGGTGGCGCAATCGCTTGAGGGCTCACAAGTGTGGTTGTGGGGCACGATTTTGGCGAGCGCTTTCCCAATGACCATTGCGTATGTTGCCCGACGAAAGCCAAGTCATCGCTTGGCTGCGTGGCTACTCGGCATCACGTCTGGAAAACGTTGTTTGACAAGACTTCGAGATATTGCACGTACTGGCATCGATGGTCAAACCAACGGCCACTTGACTGACGAGGACAAAACGGCGCTGAGAACCGCGATGGCCATTGGAACAGTGTCGGCAGAGCGCCATGCACGTTGCCAGGAACTTCTTGCCCAGGCATGTGAGGTAATGGAACGTGCACAGTTTGGCAGGCGCCTTGTGTTGATTGGGATTTGGTTGATTTGGGTCTGTGCATGGCTTGGGGGACTTGCCAAAAATTTTTAGGACGATGCATCCAAATTTCGCCTGACGTGACTCTAATGGGTGTTCAGTTGATTTGGTGATACACTCGCAAGAGGAGCGTCTAATATGGAAGATATTATTGTCCCTGTTGTCTTTTTTCTTTCTATCGTTGCCATTTTTCTTGGCTGGTTTTTCTTTCGCCATCGCAGTCGAAAGTTGGCTTTAGATACGCTCACTTTGCTGACTGAAAAAGGCCAAACATTGACGCCGGAGCTGATCGAGCAGGTGGTTTCCGGACAACCTGTCATTAAGGATATCGCTGTTCGCGACTTACGTCGTGGTATCTTGCTTGTGGTGAGTGGCATCGGCTTGGGACTGGCCAGTTATTTTGTCACGTTTCCATTTTTGAAACCTGCAGGGCTCGTCGTGATCTTCGTCGGACTCGGTTACGGGTTGAGCGGCTATTGGATGCGAAAAACAGAGCAGGTTTAATTGATGAAGCGGCTGACTGATGAGGCGCTGGTGCTTCGTTGCCAAGCGACGAAGTCGCCAGACGCCTTTTCAGAATTGGTGAAACGTCACCAATCCAATCTACGCCATTTTGTTCGCCGATTAAGTGGTGGCGACCATGCTTTGGCGGATGATGTGGTGCAGGAAGCTTTTTGGGCGGCTTATCGCAACATCCATCAGTTTCGGGCGGAAAGCACTTTCTCGACATGGTTGCACAAGATCGCGTATCACCACTTCTTAACCATGAAGAAACGCTGGCAACCAGTCCCACTTCCCATGCCGCCCGCCCGTTCGCCAATGCAGGATCCGGACAAAGACATTGTGGTCGAGCAGTTAATGCGGCATTTATCGGTCAAAGAGCGATTGGTGATGACGTTGGCTTATGGGGCGGGATTTTCACACGCAGAAATTGCCCAGGTTGCTGAAATGCCCGTTGGTACGGTGAAGTCGATTCAAAGACGTGCAACACAAAAATTGCAGCGTTGGCTGGATGATGCGTCTTGTGCCCCCGGTTTAGAGGAGAAAAATCGATGTCAGAGAAGTTAGCAACACTGCTTTCTTACCATAAACCGCTGGATGGCGCAGAGATGGTTCGCCGTGTGGCGCAGCGCATTCGACGAGCGCAACGCCGACGTCTTGGGTTCCTGATGACGGGTGGTGGCCTCGCGCTCTCCGGGATTGTCGCCGCGACGAGTCAGGCCGATTTGCGCCAGTATCGGTTATTCGGTGTGCTTTTCGATTGGTTGACCGGCATCGATTTTGCCAATCCTGTCGTCTGGGGGAGTGCAGGACTGGCGTTGTGCTTGCTTGGGATGTTGCTGGCGTCAAGACGGACGCTTTAATCGTCCATCTTGCTCTGCAGATAATTGGCAAGCCCTACCTTGTCAATGAGGCCAAGCTGCGTTTCTAGCCAATCAACATGCTCCTCTTCCGAGTTCAGAATGTCTTGCAACAAATCGCGACTGACGAAATCTTTCACCGATTCGCAATAGGCAATGGCCTCACGAAGCAAGGGTATGGCTTGCATCTCGAGTTTCAAGTCACATTCGAGCATTTCTTGTACGTTTTCGCCGATCAAGAGCTTGCCAAGTTTTTGTAAGTTAGGCAGGCCTTCGAGAAAGAGTATTCTCTCGATCAAGGCATCAGCGTGTTTCATTTCGTCAATGGATTCGTGGTATTCGTGCTCGGCGAGCTCTTTCAACCCCCAGTCTTTGTACATCTTGGCATGCAGGAAATACTGGTTGATGGCAATCAGTTCATTGCCGAGCGCCTTATTCAAATACTCAATGACTTTGGCATCCCCCTTCATGATGACCCTCCAAAACTTTTTCGTCCTAATGTTTAGGACAGTATGACACTGAAGCAGAAAGCCGGCAAATTGCCTTGTTTAGGTGGCGGGATGCCAGATTGGAGGATGAGCGGGTCGTTGTGCCTTTTCCGTATGTTCGTCGAGCAGTTCGCGGACAGCGCATGCGCATTGGCCACACTGGGTCGCGACACCTAAATGTTGGCGCAACGCCCGCATGGTATCGGCACCATCTGATATGGCCTTTTTGATTTCTCGGTCGCTTACCGCCTGGCAGACACAAACAATCATGACACTGACCTCCATTGACGAGTAGACGTTAATGCAAATGCGAATGATTGTCAATACTGAAGAAAGGGTTTTGTGTGCTTCAGTTGGGAATGACCGAGGCGGCTCCCTTTGTGCTCATTCATAATTTGAAACAAAATGATAATGTGTTTGGGATGGCAAACATGCGATAGTGTTCGGTGTGTGTGCATGGTATGGGAGGGCATAATGCGTAGTTTATTCAAATGGTTGGGTATCGGTGTGACTTCCGTGGTGGTGCTTGTCATCATTGTCGCCGCATGGGCTTGGTGGGGGCCATTACCGAAATTTGATTGGGCGGTCAATCGGGCGGTGCTTAAGACGATGGTTCAAAGCCCGGAGACACTAAGCCAAATGCGTATCTTGGAACCGCTGGGAATTACGTTTCATCAGGACGAATTGGACGATGAGTCGCCGGAAGCTGGCGACCGGGCAATAGCACAAATGCGCAAGATTATTGCCGAGTTGAAAAGCTACGATCGGGACAAGATGACGGACCAGGAAAAACTGACCTATGACATTGTCATGTGGATGGCTGATCTCATGGAGGAACAGGGAGAGAAGTGGCGCTATTACAATTACCCAGTCAACCAGTTGTTCGGCGTACAAAACAACTTTCCGAGTTTTATGGAGTCCGCCCACCAAATTCACTCGGTGTCTGATGCCGAGGATTACATTGCACGGCTGCGTAAAGTCGGCTGGAAGTTTGACGGTGTGCTCCAAGGACTAAAAATTCGAGAAGAGAAAAACATCATTCCACCGACGTTTATCATCGACAAAGTGCTTGAAGAAATGCGCAACTTTGTCGGGACGGAACCGAAAGAGAATGTTCTTTATACATCCTTTGTCGACAAACTGAACAAAGCAGGCATTTCCGGGGCTGAGCGTGACCAACTGACGTTAGCTGTGCAAAATGCCATTGTCTCCGATGTGTATCCCGCCTATCAGAAGCTCATCGACTATATGCAGGGCTTGCGTGAAAAGAGTACGCCGGATGCTGGTGTATGGAAATTTGCCGACGGAGATGCCTTTTATCGGGCGGCCTTGAAGATGATGACCACGACCGATATGTCGCCGGACGAAATCCATCAGCTGGGTCTGGCTGAGGTGGAGCGGATTCAGGGAGAAATGCGCAAAATTTTGACGGCCGAAGGCTATGATCCGAACGTTCCGGTCGGCACGCTGATGCGCCAGCTCAATGAAGAACCACGTTTTCTTTATCCCGATACTGATGAAGGTCGTGCGCAAATTCTGAGAGATTACAGTGCGATTATTGATGAGGTAAACACCAAATTGTCGCCTTGGTTTGGCGTTCGACCGAAAGCACCGGTGGAAGTTAAGCGAGTCCCTCAATTCAAGGAAAAAACGGCTCCGGGCGCCTATTACGAACCGCCCGCGATGGATGGTTCGCGTCCCGGAACATTTTATGCCAATCTTTATGACATCAAGGCAACGCCTAAATTCAACATGCGCACGCTGGCCTATCACGAGGCGGTGCCGGGCCATCATTTTCAGATTGCCATTGCGCTCGAGCAAAAAGACTTGCCCTTGCTTCGTCGTATGATGCCGATGCCCGCTTTTGCGGAAGGATGGGCGCTTTACGCGGAACGTTTGGCTTGGGAAGCTGGTTTACAGGAAAATCCCTATGACAATTTGGGGCGCTTGCAAGCCGAACTTTTCCGGGCAGTGCGTCTGGTCGTCGATACGGGCATTCATGCAAAACGCTGGACCCGTGAACAAGCCATCGAGTATATGGAGAAGACAACGGGAATGGCGCATTCCGATGTGGTCGCCGAGATTGAGCGTTATATTGTGATGCCAGGACAAGCCTGCGCTTACAAAATTGGGATGATGAAAATACTGGAATTGCGCGAGCGGGCACGTCAAGCCTTGGGCGAGCGTTTTGATATTCGCGCGTTTCACGATTTGATACTAAAAAATGGCGCCATGCCGCTGATGATTTTAGAACGGGTGGTTGATCAGTGGATCGCTGACCAGACAGCGCAAGGCAAAAACGCTGCGTGATTGAGAGACGCGGGTGACTCAATTCGCCCGCGTGTTGATTTTATCAGCTGATGGCTTGTGCTTTTTCAAGCAGTTCCCGCGCATGTTGTCGGGTGGTTTCCGTCATATTGATGCCGCCGAGCATGCGCGCCAGTTCTTCACATCGATGCTGTGCATCTAAATAAATAAACTGGCTGTGCACCTTGTCCGTCTCGACATGTTTGCGGACGAGCAAATGGTGATGACCAAGGCTTGCCACCTGTGGTTGATGCGTGATGCAGATGACTTGTCTGTCTTTGGCCAAGGTACGAAGCATCCTGCCGACCACTTCCGCCGTGGCACCGCCGATGCCGACGTCGATTTCATCAAAGACAATGGTCTGTGCTGGCGAATAACCCAAACAAGATACATAGATGGCGAGTGCGAGTCGCGACAGCTCACCACCCGAGGCAATTTTGGCAAGTGGCTGGGCGGGTGTGTTCGGATGGCTTGAGAACAACAAGGCGACACGATCGGCGCCTGTTGGAGTCAATTGCTGGAGATCAGCGGTGATCTGAAACTCGATGCGCGCATGTTTCATGCCAAGCTCGGAGAGCTTTTCATTGACGGCCATCGCTAACTGTTGCGCCGCGGCTGCGCGTTTTTTCGACAACTGTGCCGCCAATGATTGGCATTTATCGCCCAATGTTTGCACTTGTTTGGCAAGCTGCTCATTATTGGACTCTTCGGCCGTAAGGCGCTCGTGTTCGCTTTGTAGATCGTACCAAAGTGCAGGCAGTTCGGTTTCATGCACTTGGTGCTTTCTTGCCAACGCCACCCACGTCGCCATTCGCGCTTCAACTTCCGCCAGTCGTTCGGGATCGTGTTCAATGTTTTCCGCGTACGCGTTGATCTCGTGGGCAAGATCATGCACTTCTTCTTCCAA
>RFGJ01000076.1 GCA_003696665.1 Gammaproteobacteria bacterium
CCTTCGACTGAACGTCCCGTCACCTCTTTGGACGCCTTCACCGTGTCTGTGTAAACCACTTTCGCAGTCGCTGCTTCGATAATACGGAACGATACCGTCAACAAAGCCACTTTACGATGGTGTGTGATGTGAATCGTCACATCTTCCATCACTGGTAACTTGGCCATTTTGGGTGGTTCGGGACCATTTCGACCATTACGTTTCCATGCCAACCACTCTGGATTTTGTCCCATTTCATAACGTACCGGAACTCGCCGCCGCTCCGTCCCTTTCGAGTCAGACTGTTCCACGCGTGCATCAACCACCCGACCTTCAATAAAATAGTCGGCTGACGCAAAGACTTTTCCGCCGCGATTCCTCGTCATCGCGCGCTCTTGCAAGATGGTTTCGAGTTGCTCTCGCTCTAACACTTTGACATCATGAGAAAGTTTTTCAAGCAACTGCCGTGTCACACGACTAACAATGCCTGCGCCTATCCCCGGTTTGCCCGGCAAATCTTCAAACGCAGACAAACTAAGCCCGGTCTTGGCACGCTCTGCCACGCTGTCCTCTATCTTCTGCAATTGTGCCGGCAGTCCAGGGTACTTCGGCGCAAGTTCGACCATCACTGTCAATAAACCATAGGCATGTCCATAACGGCCAGCCCGGTTCAACTTATTGGCTTGCGACCAAAGGTGTCGCAAAAAAGGCATTTCGCCACGAAAGCCACTTGACTGGTCGGGCAAGCCTAAAATTCTTCGCACCTGATGTGCCTTTCGAAAAGCCGTAAACGCCTCCCACCAATGCTTGCGCTTCGCCCACGCTGCCCCTTGCTTGACAAAGTAATTCTCCATAAGCTTTGCCATCGGCAACGCATCTTGCCTAAAACGTTCAAACCCAGGACGGTGGGTGGCCTGTTTCATCAACTGATAAGCTGATTCAACTTTTCCTTGCTCCAACAGCTCAGTGAAATTTTGATTGGATAGGCCAGCTTCGGCCTGTGCCAAGCGTGCTTCAAGATTTGGTGTTTCCGGTGCTATTTTTTTCACCATTTCCAGCAGTTTCTGGGCACGCCCATAATCCTGAGCATCCATCGCCTCAAGCGCCGTGCGCAGCAGCGTTTTCACTGCTTGTTCCTTAAATGCCAGATAACGTTTCTCAGAATCTTCTGTTTGGCTTAGTGTATGCCAGCGTTGTGCCGCCTCAACACGCTCAAGCCAGGAACGTGAGGGATCAGCAAACCGTTTACGTTCCAGATCCATCATTTTCTCGGTATTTTGCCGCTCAACCACCAACGTATCCATTAACTGGCGGCCGAGCGTTGCATCCAAACTCGCCAACTCTACAGCCTTGGCATATATACGATTGACGTCGCGCAATGGCACAAACCCGCCACCGATGCGCGCGTCCTCCAACTGAGTGCGAATATTTGCCGCTGTATCTTTCGCTAATGTCTGTCGAGCTTGCTCCAATAAGCTCTTAAGCTTCTTATCACGCGGATACTGAGTCGACTCCGCCTTGAGACGCTCATAAAACTGGTTCAGTTGTCCAGCTTGCCTGGCTTGTTGTATGTCCTGTACGGAGTACCTGGGCCCGCGGCTACCACAGGCCGTCAATATCAGCCCCAAGAAAACAATAATCCACCAATGACGAATTCGCATTGTCGACCCTCAATGATTACAACTATTTTTGAAATAATAGCGGAAATTCCTTTGTTATCTTGTCAGCCGCTTGATACAAAACCGTCGCCCGCTGGTTTTGTCCATTCTTTTCCGCCGTTTGAGCCAATGCTAACAACTTATTATGAATTGCGCGAATTCCTTTTTTCGCCTCGGGATTCGCCGGGTCAAGCTTGAGGATTCTCGCCAGCTTTTCAAGGGCATTATTGCGTTGCGGCGGAATCAGCCGCCCAGCCTTCATCGCACGTTGTGCCCCGCGAAGCAACACTTGAATCTGCAACTGCTTCAGGGGATCCACCTCCGACTCGACTTTGGCGGGCGGCTCGCCCGCGTCGCCCAACTCAGGCTTTTTCTCCGCCTTCGCTGTCTCAATGGCCTGGCGTTGTTCAGCCAGTGCTTTTTGTGCTGACGCGATGCGCGTATCGGTTGGATCGATTGTGAAGGCACGCGCCAAATATTTCTCTGCCGTCGCAAATTTCTTGGCTTTAGCTGCCTTGCTGGCTAAGGTCAGATACACAGAAACCAACCCCCTGATACCTTTGCGCGCGTCTTCATTGCCAGGTTCTAGCTCAAGCACTTGCCGATAATAATACCAAGCGCTTTCATTTTCGGGTTCACTGTAACGTCCCGCCTTTTCTGCTTCTTTTGCCTTCTGCAAAAAGGCTTTTATTTGCGCGGCTTTTTGAGCCTTCTCCTGTTCCAACCGCTTTTTGACTTCGGCTTGAATTCGGGCTTCTTCCTGTGCTTGTTCCCAGGCTTGCTTTGCTTCGACAAGCTTTGTGCTCATGGCTGACACCTCGCGGCGCTCGGGAGCAAGTGTTTGTGCACTTGCCACAACCACGTCGGCCAGCTCAAAAGAATTTGCTGCGATCAGTCGTTCGGCCTCTGCCAGCCAATGATCGACCAATTGACGCAAGAGTGTCTGACTGTTCACATCGTTGTTGGCCAGCACCTGTATGCGCTTTGCCGTATTGAGCGCTTCGGTCACTTGTCGAGCCGATTTAATTGGCGCTTGAATGGCTTGCGCGAGTTGTTGCTGCAATGCCAACAAACGCGTTAGCCGTGCGGCCTCTTCGGCAGCCTTTTGCTCAGCAAGGCGACGCGCTTCTGCCCGACCGGTCACTTCATCCACCCATTGATCAAGGTAAGGAATGTGACCGGGCTTAAAGTAACTCAGTGTCGGCAAACCAAGCAAAATCAGAACAAAAACCGACCAAAAAACAATGCGCCCAAAATGTGAGGGAGGCTTCGCCTTGTCTGGGATAACGCCAATGCGATCATGCGCACCGGTGACCATCACATCTTCGTCATCCTCGACAGGCCGTTCTCCGGTCAGTCGGTCAATTGCCTGAACAAGCTCTCGCGCCGATTGAAAACGCTGCTCCGGATTTTTTGCCATCAATTTATTGATAAGCGGCTGGACATGGCGAAATCTTGGAGGCAGCGTTGGCACAGGCTCGGTCACATGCTTGATCCCTATTGCCAGGGGATCTTCTGCATCGTAAGGGACCTTGCCAGTGAGCATTTCATACAAAATCACGCCAAGACTATAGAGGTCAGAACGGTGATCTGCCTTTTGACCTCTTGCTTGTTCCGGGCTCATATAGCGTGGTGTTCCAATGGCCGAGCCAGCTTGTGTCATTTGCGTGGTTGCGTTAGAAGCTTTAGCGATCCCGAAATCAGTCAACATTGGCCGACCTTTTTCGTCAAACAAGATGTTCTCCGGCTTGAGGTCCCTGTGCACATATCCTTTGCGATGGGCGAAATCAAGCGCAACGGCAACTTTTCTCAGAATTTCGAGCGACTTCTTTACCGACAATCCCTTCTTGATTTTTTCGGTGAGATCGCCACCTGGCACATATTGCATCGACATATAGTGGTAAGTGCCATAGTTCCCGACATCATAAATGCCAACGATGCCAGGATGTTCCAGCTGAGCAACAATCCTTGCTTCCTTACTAAAGCGATCACCAAATGTCGGATCCGCGGCAAGCGCAGGTGACATAATTTTCAGGGCCACTTCCCGTTCAAGCTTTATATGGCGCGCCAAATAAACAGTTGCCATACCACCCTGGCCAATTTCCCGCAGAATTTCGTATCCCGGAATTTTTATTGACGTCGATTCGTTTGCACTCATTCTTGTTATTCTCTGGTCAAAAATTGTTTGAATCTCCGAACCAAGCCTTTCATAAAAACGCGCTTCTTCTCTTCTGGTTGGCTGGGAATGCAAATGGCCACAACTGAAATATTGTCATTCCCACCCGCGTCACAGGCGGCCTGCACAAGCGCCTGTACCAACACTTCTGGAGCATCCCCATGCTTTTTGACAATAGCAAGAAGCTCATCATCCCGAAGTTCCCCTGACAACCCATCACTGCACAACAAGATCTTATCACCTGGCATGAGTTTTAGCTTAGTCTCATCAACCTCAACGTTTTCAAGTTGCTCAGCGCCAAGTGATTGAGTGATCAGATTGCGCTTGGGATGATTGCGCGCTTCTTCCTGACTAATGGCCCCAGCATCCATCAGCCGCTGAACAAATGAATGGTCCTTCGTTACCTGTGTCAGCGTCAAGCCATTGCCCAAGTCACGAAACAAGTACGCTCGACTGTCGCCCACCCACGCAATTAATAATTCTTTACCCCGCAAACAGGCCGCGACAACAGTCGACCCCATGCCAGGCTTGCCTACCCCCTTATCTGATGCCGTTTTGATATCCCTATGCGCGCGGTGAAGCGCAGCAGCAAGGGACGCCCCGTTTTGCACGGCATCCCGTACGACGTCAACCACAAGTTGACTCGCTACCTCACCAGCGGCATGACCACCCATGCCATCCGCGACCAGGTAGAGACCAAGGCCCTCGTCAACAAAGACAGCATCCTCGTTGTGCTGGCGCACACAGCCTGTGTGTGTCAATGACGCTGTATAAACCTCCATGAAGCCCCCAGATGGCGTTAATCGTCTGATAACACCATATTCATTCGCGACAAACAATGCAATTTTGAAACATCGGATCACGCGACAGACATCAGATTTTTCGCTACACTCTAGGAAAAATGATCAACTAGGATCTCGATATGGCACAATCGAGCAACGAAAAGAAATCTGGACCTCAGGGCACCATGATCTTTTCGCCCGAAGAGGTTGAGGCCGCGATTCAAGAGCAACTCAAAGTAAAATTGCTCGCAGGAGATGAGGGTTCTATGCTGGTTGGCATCACACCACCAGTTGATGGGAAGGTTTTTAATTTTATGAATACCTCGGTGACCATTGGCCGTAACAGCGACCAAGATATTGTCATCGATGACCCAAGCGTGTCTGCCATGCACGCGAAAATCACTTTGGACAATGGGAGCTGGCAAATCGCCAATTTGCTGTCGTCAAACGGTACTTTCGTCAATGGCAAAAAAATTAGCGTCATCCGTTTGAACAATGGAGATCGAGTCCGCTTTGGCAAAGTGGAATTTGTGTTCAAAGCTGGTCAGCTCACCGGTGCGAATGGGTCAGTCACACCATCCACAAGTGAAGAAAAGGGAAAACGCACCGTGGTTGGTTATTGGCTAATTGGTGGCTTGATTGTACTTGGCACAGCGCTGTATTTCTTGCTCTGAC
>RFGJ01000077.1 GCA_003696665.1 Gammaproteobacteria bacterium
ACATATTGCAATCTGACCGCCGATGTGTATAATCCCCTCGCGATGCCAGAGTGGCGGAATTGGTAGACGCGCTAGACTCAAAATCTGGTGGCCTTACGGCCGTGTCGGTTCGAGTCCGACCTCTCGTACCAATTCATCAAGAAGCGGCGATAGCCGCTTTTTTTATATCAAAACGCTATGAAGCTCGAAGATTTTGATTATCACTTGCCGGAACATTTGATTGCGCGTTATCCGTTGCCGGAGCGCCGCGCCAGTCGGTTGATGGTGGCGGATGGGGCAGCGCAGCGTATTTCGCATCATGTGTTTGCCGATCTTGTGGATCTCCTTTCTCCAGGGGATTTGCTGGTGTTTAACAACACCAAGGTGATCCCGGCGCGTTTGTGGGGACGTCGCGAGACCGGCGGTCGGGTGGAAATTCTGATTGAGCGCATCCTTGATAACGATTGTGCGTTGGCCCATGTCAAGGCAAGCAATCGGTTGCGGCCTGGCGTGGTGATTACGATTGCCGAGGATGTGACGCTGGAGGTGCGTGACCGTCAGGATGATTTGTTTGTGCTGGCGCGCATCACGGGGCCGGAGTGGCTTGATCTGCTGCATCAGCATGGCCACATGCCGCTGCCGCCGTATTTATCGCGCGATGATGAAGCCATTGATGCTGAGCGCTATCAAACGGTCTATGCCAAGCAGCCTGGGGCCGTTGCCGCGCCCACGGCGGGTTTGCATTTCGATGAGGCATTGCTTGCCCAATTGGCGGAGAAAGGGATTCGTCAGACATTTTTGACGCTGCATGTGGGGGCGGGCACCTTTCAGCCGGTGCGTGTCAGTGATATTCGCGCCCACAAGATGCACAGCGAAGTGATTGAAGTGCCGGAATCTGTTTGCGAAGCCGTTGCCAACACCAAGGCCAATGGCGGGCGAGTGGTGGCCGTTGGCACCACCTGTGTGCGCGCGCTTGAGACCGCGGCACGGGCGCACGGAGAGTTGCGGCCCTATGCCGGTGAGACGGATATTTTCATTTATCCGGGCTTCCAATTCCGCGTGGTGGATCGACTGATCACCAATTTCCATTTGCCACAAAGCACGTTATTGATGCTGGTGTCGGCTTTTGCCGGACGAGAATTTATTTTGCGTGCCTACCGAGAAGCAGTGAAACACGCCTATCGGTTTTTTAGTTACGGTGATGCGATGTTGTTGAGTCCGGCGAGGTCTGAATCATGAAGTTTGAATTGTTGGCCACCGATGGGGCAGCGCGTCGCGGACGTTTGCTGTTGCCGCGGGGTGTGGTGGATACCCCGGCCTTTATGCCGGTCGGCACCTATGGCACGGTCAAGGCCATGCTGCCGGAAACCCTTAAG
>RFGJ01000078.1 GCA_003696665.1 Gammaproteobacteria bacterium
GCAGCCCCGACTCCGTAGGCGCGATGGCCAAAATTAATCTTGTTCCAATAGAGCTCGAGGATATGTCGCTTATCGAAGGCCGATTCAATTTTCCAGCTGAGAAAAATCTCTTGCAGTTTACGGGAAAACGTTTGCTCGAAGGAGAGAAAGAAATTTCGCGCAAGCTGCATGGTGATGGTTGATCCGCCACCTTGTATCTTGCCTGTGGATACCAAATTGACCACGGCACGCATCAAGCCAATGAAATCGACGCCGTGATGGTCATAAAAGCGCCGGTCTTCAGTGGCAATCAATGCTTGATTGAGCGGTTCGGGAATCACTTCAATGGCGACAGGAATGCGCCGTTTCTCGCCAAACTGGGCGACCAGCGCTCCGTCGCGCGTGTAGATTCGCATCGGAGTTTGCAGGCGCACATCTTTGAGCGAGTTCACGTCTGGCAACTGTGGCCACACATACAGATAGGCGGCAAATAGCCCAGTGAGACCTGCCAGTGTGAGCAGAGTTGTGATGTAGATCGCGACACGACAAACAGACCGTAGCTTTTTCACCTTAAAGCGTATATATGTTGTGTTTGTAGTCCGGAGACGACACAGTATATCCGGTTATTGGTCCAACTGAGACAATTTTTTTAAAAAAAGGTGCAATTTTCGATAGTTAATCCTATTATTTAATGTTAAAACATACATAACAAACGTAACTACGCACAGTGGATAGGAAAATTCTATGTTGTCGCGACTGTTAGGGAAAAAGAAATTCCCACTCTTGGGGGTCGACATCAGCTCAACCGCTGTCAAGCTTGTCGAGCTGGGTAAAGTGGGGCCTCGATACCGTGTCGAAAGTTATATGGTGGAGCCTTTGCCGCCGCAGGCTGTTGTGGAAAGAGAAATCAAGGATATTGAAGCGGTCGGTGAGGCGGTCAGGCGTGCGGTTGCAAGAGCGAAAACCTCTGTCAAATATGCGGCAGCGGCCGTGTCGGGTTCTGCCGTCATCACCAAAGTCATCCAGATGCCTGCCGGGTTATCGGACCTTGAGCTCGAAAATCAGATATACCTTGAGGCAGAGCAACACATTCCCTATCCGCTGGACGAAGTCGCGTTGGACTTTGAGGTCATTGGTGAGTCAGAAAAGGCGCCGGAACAAGTCGATGTGCTGATAGCTGCCAGCCGTATTGAAAATGTAGAGACGCGGGTGGAGGTGCTCGAGATTGGCGGGCTGACGGCAAAAGTCATTGACATTGAAATGTACGCGCTCGAGCGAGCGTTTTCCACGTTGAAAACACAGCTTCCCGATGACAGCGATGATCAAGTGGTGGCCTTGGTGGATATCGGTGCTTCCCTGACCACTCTCAGCATTATGCATCAAGGCAAAAGTATCTATACGCGGGAGCAAGTGTTTGGTGGTGCTCAATTAACAGAAGAAATTATGCGTCGCTATGGCCTGTCCTTCGAGGAGGCAGGTTTGGCGAAGAAGCAGGGTGGTTTGCCGGACGATTATGAACCGGAGGTGCTTGAGCCGTTCAAGGAATCAATCCTGCAACAGGTGAGTCGGGCGTTGCAGTTTTTCTATTCTTCATCACAATTTGGTGACGTGGACCACATTGTTTTGGCAGGTGGATGTGCGGTCATTGATGGGTTGGATGAACTAATTGAAGAAAGGCTGGGACATAGTGTTTCTATTGCCAACCCTTTTGCGGATATGTCATTGTCGCCTAAGGTGAACGCACAGGCATTGGCGAATGACGCTCCGTCGATGATGATTGCCACGGGTTTGGCATTAAGGAGTTTTGACTGATGGCGAAGATTAACTTATTGCCATGGCGAGCGGAACTGCGGGCTCAGCAGAAGAAAGAGTTTGTATTGGGGCTAGGTTTCTCGGCGCTAGCCGGCATTTTGCTCGTGGTGGTCATGCATACGTACATGGAAGGGCTGATCGAACATCAGAATAATCGCAACCGGTTTATTCAGGATCACATTAAGCAGGTGGATGCCAAGATTGTGGCCATCAAAGAAATCGATAAGCAACGTGCCGAACTGAAAACTCGCATGGAGCTTATTCAGAAGTTGCAGCGTTCGCGCCCGGAGGTGGTGCATTTGTTTGATGAATTGCCTCGACTTGTGCCCGATGGTATCTATCTTGTCAGTTTGAAACGTACTGGCAATCAGCTTGAAATCCGTGGGCGGGCGGAGTCAACTGCACGTATTTCCGAGTTGTTACGGAAATTGAATGATTCGCCTTGGTTTGGGAAGGATCCCAACTTACAGGTTTTTGACAAGGATCTGAAGTCGCCTGTGCCCAGTACAGAATTTGTTGTGACGGTCGCTGTGGGAGGCCATGGCCAGGAAGCGGAGGAAGAATAATGGCTTTTGACCTCAACCAACTCAATGAACTTGATTTTGATAACGTAGGGGCATGGCCTCCGGCGGTTAAATGGGCTGCACACCTGATTGTTTTTGCTCTGGTTGTTGGCCTTGGTTATTTTTTTGATACGTCCGCACAGCAAGAGACATTGGCGCAAGCAGAGCAAAAAGAAGAAACGCTGAAACGCGAATATGAAACCAAGTATCGAAAAGCCGCCAATCTTGAAGCCTATAAGCAACAGATGGAAGAGATGCGTAAGGCGTTTCAACATCTTCTGCAACAATTGCCTAAGAGCACTGAAATTCCAGGCTTGATTGATGATATTGCGTACTCGGAGGCAGCCTCTGGCCTAGAGGTCAGTAAAGGGAAGCTTGAAGAAGAAAAGCGTGCGGAGTTCTATATTGAAAAACCGTTTCGGTTGCAGGTACGAGGCACCTATCACAATATCGGCAAATTTGTCAGCCGTGTGGCGAGTTTGCCTCGAATTGTGACGCTACACGATTTCACCATCGAGTTGGATGACCAGTTCAAGAAAAAAGTGTTGCCGATGGGAACCGACCCGAAATTGAAAATGGATGTTCAGGCGAAAACCTATCGATACGAGCAGGGCGAGGAGGAATAATGATGAGAAAATTATTCCCACTGATGGCATTGACCCTGCTTGTTGGGTGTTCGACTAATACGGACGATCTTGAGGCGTGGCTTAAAGAGGTTCATTCTCGGCCAGTACCACCGATAAAGCCTTTGCCTGAATTCAAACCTTATGAACCGTTTGAGTATCAAGCGGAGAACCTTCGGAGCCCGTTCATGAAAGTGGTGCCGGAGGCGGCGGCAGAGTTGGCAAACTTGGATGCCTGCTCCATTAACGACCCGAAGCCGGATCCCAATCGTCCTAAAGAAGAACTGGAAAAAATTTCCTTGCAAACCCTGACCATGGTTGGATCGATCGAAAAAGGTGGACAACGTTGGGCATTGATTCGTGACGAGAACACAGGACTAGTGTACCAAGTGACGAATGGCAACCACATGGGGTTGGATAACGGTAAGGTCATTGAAGTGAATGAAACCTATATCAAGTTGTTAGAGATTGTCCCCAATGGTCGCGGCTGTTGGGAATCAAGAACAGTGACGTTGGAGCTGGGGCAATGAGAGCAAAGCGGGAGCAAATCATGAACGTTTTTGGAGTCACGAGAGTGCGACGTATTCAACTGGCATTGGCGTTGGTATTCGGATGGTTAAGTGTGTCCGTCGGTGCTGCGGTGCTGAAAAATGTCAGTTACCAGGTGCTACCTGGCGATCGTGTTGAGTTGCGACTAACCATGGATGAGGCAGTGCCAACGCCGAAGAGCTTCAAAATCGATAACCCTGCCCGCATTGCGTTTGATTTTCCCGGCGTGAGCTCCGCCTTAGAAAAGCGGCGGCAAGAGATTGGTGTTGGGGCAGCACGTTCCGTCTCGGCGGTGACGGCCGGTCAGCGCACACGCGTTGTGGTGAATTTGGTCAATATGGTGCCTTACCAGACAAAAGTGGATGGCAATGAATTTATCATCACGCTCGGCTCCGTATCCTCTGTCGCGAGCACAACATTTCATGATGCGCCCAAGCAGGCCAAGGCTGGCCAAGTGACCATTAAGAATGTTGATTTCCGCAGAGGCCCGAAAGGTGAAGGTCGCGTCATTTTAACGTTGTCGAACCCGAATGCTGCCATCGACCTGCGGCAGGAGGGGCGTAACGTGGTGGCCGACATTTTCAATGCCGACATTCCGGAAGATTTGATAAGGAAACTCGATGTCGTTGATTTTGCGACGCCAGCCAAAATGGTCGAAACACAGCGGCGTGGCAACAATGTAAGAGTCGTCATTCGCGGTGACGAAAGTTTTGAGTATCTGGCGTATCAAGCGAATGACAGCTTTGCGATCGAACTCAAGCCCTTGTCTCGCGCTGAATTGGAGAAGCGTCGCAAAGAGAAATTCCAATACACAGGTGAAAAACTTTCCTTGAATTTCCAGGGGATTGAGGTCCGAGCGGTATTGCAGGTGATCGCGAATCAGGCGGGCTTCAACCTGGTGGCCAGTGACACGGTTCAGGGCACTGTTACGGTCCGCTTGGAAAATGTTCCGTGGGATCAGGCGCTTGATATTATTCTGAAATCAAAAGGATTGGCCAAAAGGCAAAATGGCAATGTATTGATGGTGGCGCCGGCAGACGAGATTGCGCGACGCGAAAAACTAGAGTTGCAAGCTGAGGCCCAGGTACAGCAACTGGCGCCGTTACGCTCTGAGTTCATCCAGATTAACTATGCAAAAGCTGCTGATATTGCCGCGCTATTGAAAAATGAAAATAATTCCCTGCTATCAGAGCGCGGCAGCGTCAGTGTTGACGAGCGAACCAACACTTTGTTGGTGAAGGATACCGCTGAACGTCTTGACGAGGTTCGCCGCCTGGTACAAACACTTGATATTCCGGTACGTCAAGTGATGATCGAGTCACGTATCGTGACGGCGAGCGACGGTTTCTCTCGGGAACTCGGCGTTCGTTGGGGCTTGTCGGACAAAAACTCGCAGTCTGGTTTTGCGGGCACAGTCGAAGGTGCGGAAACCATTGCTAACGGCACAATTCCACCATTGAATCAGCGGCTCAATGTCAATTTGCCGGTATCGAATGCGGCCGGCAATCTGGGGTTGCATGTGGCGAGATTGACTGATGGCACATTGCTTGATTTGGAACTTTCGGCGCTCGAAAGCGAAAATTTGGGTGAAGTGATTGCGACGCCACGTGTGATCACTGCCAACCAGAAAGAAGCCGTGATCAAGTCAGGTGAGGAAATTCCGTATCTGCAAGCCGCATCCTCCGGGGCGACCAACATTGCCTTCAAGGATGCAGTGTTGAGCTTAACGGTGACGCCGCAAATCACACCAGATAACCGCGTCATCCTTGACCTTAAGGTGACGCAGAATACGCGTGGCGTCGAGACCGCGATTGGTCCTGCGATCAACACGCAAGAATTGACCACGCAGGTGCTCGTGAACAACGGTGAAACCATCGTGTTAGGCGGAATTTATCAACAAAGGACAAAGACCGACGAAACGAAGGTGCCGGTGCTGGGCGATATTCCGGGCATTGGTTGGTTGTTCAAGAATAAAAAGCGTGAAGCGGCCAAGGAAGAACTACTGATTTTTGTCACCCCAAAAATTATCCGACAAAATGATTAATAACTAGGTATAATACGCCGGCCTGCGCTTGACGCAGGCCATTTGTGTTTGGGTGCCGGTGAGGGCGTGCTCATAGTCGCACACCGGTGAATCGTTTAACCGACTAATAAATCGATCATGGCATACAAACGCAACATATTTCTCATCGGACCGATGGGTGCGGGTAAGTCAACTATTGGTAAACAGCTGGCCCGCATTATGAAGATGGATTTTTATGACTCAGACACGGTGATTGAAGAACGTGCCGGGGCACCGATCGACTGGATCATGGATATTGAAGGGGAAGAGGGTTTGCGCAAACGCGAGCGGAAAGTGATCGCGGAGCTGACCCAAAAGACCGGTATCGTATTGGCCACTGGTGGTGGTGCAGTGTGCGATCCGGAAAATCGTCTCCTTCTTGGTGGACGCGGTGTTGTGATTTATCTAGATGCGTCGTTGGAACAGCAGTTAGAAAGGACTCGTCGTGACAGTCGTCGACCGCTGATTGCGCGCGCTGATGATCCGGAAGAAGCCATTCGACGCCTGCATGAAGAGCGTGCACCGCTCTATGAAGAATTGGCTGACTACAAAGTCAGCACCGATCAGGGCAGTGTCAAGCAGGTGGCGCGAAAAATCGCGGACATGTTACTCTCTGAAGACATATGACGCGCGTTATCAGCGTGCCAGCCTCGCGTGGCACATACGATATTCTGATTGGGGAAGGGTTGCTCGAACGCAACCCTTCTTTGCTTTCAGACAGGTCACGGCGCGCATTATTGATCAGCAATGAAACGGTTGGGCCCTTGTA
>RFGJ01000079.1 GCA_003696665.1 Gammaproteobacteria bacterium
GATGGTCACATGGCATCCATGTTTTTGGGAAATGATCCAAGCTGGCGTGGCGCCCGCCAGAAAAACGTGCCAGACATCCTGCCCGTTTCGGTCAGTACGCGGTAGCCTCTCGGTTCAGCCCGTGGAAGTAGAATGTCTGGTCCGTTTAACACGTCCGGGCAGACTGGCAGCAGGTCATTGAGTTTTTGCCATGACGTCAGGACGTTATGCTCGATGTGAGGAGGGCCGTCAAATCAGACTGGTGTTCCCGTCAGGCAAGCGTTGATAAGAAAAGCGGCAACATTATCGGACAGGCGATCAATTGAGTTCGAGTCATCATCAATCGCCTATACTGTATTGTATCCTTAGAGGAAGATAGCACACATGCCAATCACTCGTGAGCAACTGTCTGGAACCGCCGAACATGCGCTTCTGAGAGAACAGTTGCGACTGCTCACCGACAATGTCACTACGGCAGCGATTGTCAATTTGATCAATATGACAGTCGTGCTGGTCGTTGGCCATCATGCCTTTGTCTCCTATTTGGCTGTCCTTCTGTGGATATTCTTTGTGGTGGCCGTGGTTCTTGTCCGGCTCGGCATTGGCCTATTTGTGAGGCAAACACGCTACTGCGGAAACCTCAATCGCCTGTTGAAGTTCTATGAACTGGCTTGCATATTGACCGGATTTGCGTGGGGCAGCTCGGTGTGGTTGCTCAATACCACGGACATGAGCGTTCTTGTGTTATTTAGTTTTGTCATTGCGGGCATGTCTGGTGGGGCGATTGCCACGTTAGCATCAAGCCACTTGGTGTCGAGGGGGTTTATTATTGCCGCAGTGCTCCCGATGGTCATTCGTATGTATTTGATCGGCTCAGAAATCGCGATGGCTACGGCATTAATGGGGGCCATATTTATTGTCGCGACAGTGACAGGGGCTGGTCGAATTCATCGCACATTGATAGAAAATACACGGTTGCGACTGAAGACGGAAGCACAAACAAATGTGCTAAAACAAAAAGATGAAGAGCTATCCGCCATCTATGACAATGCCACCTATTATCTTGTGTTGTTGCGTCCGGATGGAACCATTGTCCGCGCCAACCGAACGGCGGTTGTGAATGCGGGGCTGGAGTTCGAACCCGGCTCCGAGCAAAGGAATATTGCCAATTTTCCGTGGTGGCATGAGGCGGCCTACTCGGCAGACAAATTAATATCGGATCTCAAACGTGTCAGTGTCGGCGAAGTGGTTCGGAGAGAACTTAATTTACGCTTACCTTCGGGGCGCGAACTGCGAGTCGAAATGAATCTCACCCCAATACACTTTCAAGGCGACGTCCACTATATTCTGCTTGAGGCACATGATATCTCATTGTTCAAGCGAATCGAGCAACGCTTGCGGGAGTCAGAACGGCGATTTCGCGAAATCAGTGAAGCGTCCGGGCAGTATCTCTGGGAAACCGATGCCAATGGCTACTTTCAGTTTGTCTCTGACAAAGTGCATGAGGTCACGGGTTATTCGGCAGAACAACTGATTGGAAAAAAGAAAACGGAATTTCTGACACCGATGGATGCCCAACGCTGGACACAAGCACTCACTACCGCGGCGAGCGAAAATAAGACAGTACGTATCGAGGTGCGCAGTCAACGTGCGGATGGTGAATGGATTTGGGAATTGATCTCGGGCGTGCCGCTTTACGACGAGGCTGGCTCACATATCGGCTATCGGGGCGCGGCGATGCCCATTACCGATCGAAAGCACTATGAGGAGACGCTCATTAAAGCCAAGGAAGCAGCGGAAGCCGGGACCCGGGCGAAAAGTCAATTTCTTGCCGTGATGAGCCACGAAATTCGCACGCCCATGAATGGTGTGATGGGAATGGCGGAGTTATTGATGAATACTCCGCTCAACGAGGAACAAATGGAGTATGCGCGTACGATTTATCAATCAAGTCGGGCGCTGTTGGAAGTGATTAACGAAATTCTTGACCTGTCAAAAATCGAGTCAGGCAAATTTGAACTCTATGTTCATACCTTTGATCTCCACCATTTGCTCGAGGACATTGCCGAGTTGATTTCAGTCAGTGCGAGGAACAAGGGGATCAAATTTTCTTTTGTGATGGATGAACATATCCCCAAGTTTGTGCGCGCCGACGATATACGGATTCGACAAGTTTTGCTGAACTTACTCGGCAATGCGGTCAAGTTTACACAAGAAGGCAAGGTCGAGCTGTCGGCGCGTCTGCGTCATGTGAGGGGCCATGCTTATGACATCGTCTTTGTGGTGACAGATACAGGTATTGGCATCCCTGAGGACAAATTGGAGCACATATTTAAACCATTTCAGCAAGCGGACAGCAGCACCTCACGAAGGTTTGGTGGCACGGGCTTAGGGCTTGCAATCAGTAAGGAATTAGTGGTGTTAATGGGCGGGCGCATTCAGGTTGAAAGCGAGGTCAATCAAGGCACCACTTTTCGAGTCGAACTTACACTGGATAGTGCTGAGCAGCCGTTAGCACTCGAAGATAAACGGACGAGGCAACAGGAAAGTCAGCCTGATATGTCTCCGTCATCCAGGCGTTTCCGTGTGCTGCTTGCCGAGGATAATCCCGTCAACCAAAAAGTGGCGATGGCCATGCTGAAAAAGTTTGGGGCGGACGTTGTGGTCGCAGAGAATGGACATGAAGCGGTGGCGGCGGCTGAAAAAACACCTTTCGACATTATTCTGATGGATTGTCAGATGCCGGAACTTGATGGCTATGAGGCGACCATGAACATTCGTGCTGGGCATGGTCCGAATCGGCGTACGCCCATTATTGCTTTGACCGCTCATGCCATGGCGGGCGACCGAGACAAGTGCTTATCGGTCGGTATGAATGACTATTTAGCCAAACCGGTCAGTCAAACTGCCTTACAGGAGGTTATTCGACGCCACCTCGGTCAGGGGCGATGACGTGGTGCGACTATCGGAAAACTTCTGCTAGCATACAGCGCACGCTGCCGCCGCTTGCGTGTTCAATATTCGAGATGTCGCTTACGACAAATTGGCTTTCTGTGCCAATCAACTTGCGTTGCGATTCGGACAACGCATCAAACGCAGTTTGAGATATGGCGACCACTTTACGTCCATCAGTCGTCGCCAATTGCAGCAGATTTGCACAAAAGGCAAGCATCTGGGGTATGGACAGGATAATCACGTGCCGTCCCGAAGCGGCCAATGTATTTAAAACATGGCTGCGCTGTTTCGGTTTGTATATCGCATCGGCGACGACCACGGCAAAATCCTCGCCAATCGACATCATTACATTGGTGTGGTAGATGTCCTGCCATTTTTGGTGAATCATTGCTCCGGCTTCAAACACCACGGGGAAGTAGCCCATGTCTTCACAGAAGCGTTGAACGAGATAAGCGTCGGTGCGGGGCGAAAGTGCAGCGTATGCGATTCGGTTGACACGATCGAGCACCAATGACCCCGTGCCTTCCAGAAACTTCTGTTCTTCGACGTAGCTACGATAGTCCAGAATGTGCTTGGGTTGGAAAAAA
>RFGJ01000080.1 GCA_003696665.1 Gammaproteobacteria bacterium
ATTTTTTCTTTACATTTATCTCGAAATGCTTCATCGCCTACCGCCAGCACCTCATCAAAAAGATAAACATCTGCCGGGCTATGAATAGCAATGGAAAAAGCCAGCCGCAGAACCATCCCGGAAGAATATTTCTTTACAGGAACTCTAATGAAATCATTCAGTTCGGCGAATTCAATGATATCATTAACCAATCTCTTAACATCATGGATACTCAGGCCAAGGATGGTGCCATTCATATAGATGTTTTCAATCCCATTCAAATCTGGATGAAATCCGGCTCCTAATTCAATCAATGGCGCAACACGACCGCATACATCTACATCTCCCAGAGTCGGAAAAGTAATATTTGAAACCAGCTTGAGCAGAGTGCTTTTCCCTGACCCATTGGAACCGCAGAGCCCGACGCATTCGCCTCGGCGAATGGTCAGATCGAGATCTTGCAAAGCCCAGAACTCACCATCTTTAAGGCCTAGTCTCCTCCTGAAACCTTTTTTAAATAAACCTGCCAAATGTTCGCGCAGATTGTTTTCAAAAGAAGCATTACGCGAATACCTTTTAAAAACATGACTAAAGCGAATCACAACGTCAGATGACATCAGCAAAGGCCCTTTCAATGCGGATAAAAATTTTACAAACAAGCCAATAGAACACACCCACAAGAATAGCCTCTACCAAAAACTGCCACCAAACGACCGATCTCCCCTCAATAGTGACACGCCGCATATTTTCAACGATAAAAGTCAGAGGATTTAGAAAAAGAATCAACTTCCACCTCGTTTGAACTTGGTCAATAGAATAAATCACTGGTGTAGCAAAAAAAAGAAACTGGATAATAAAATTAGATGCCAGCTTAACATCACGGTAATATACATTAAGCGCAGCCAACAAATAACCAAAAGAAGTGGTAAATACGACCAAAATAATCACAAGTGGAATGACCCACAGAAAATTCCATGTAACAGGTGTACCGTAAATCATGATTAACACCAAATAGACAGCGAAACCAATCAGGTAGTCGATAAAGTTAATCGCAACCCCGGACAAGGGTATAATTTCTCGGGGAAAATAGATTTTGGTAATCAAATTAAAATGCGCCACAAGACAGTTAACTGCATGGTTTGTTGAACCGGCAAAAAACGTCCAGGGCAAAATGCCTGCGAAGAAAAAGAGCGGATAAGGGTAGCCTTTCCCCTTCATCTGGAGGATTACACCAAAAACAAAAACGAACAACAGCATCATGCTCAGAGGTTGCAGAATTGCCCAAAGAACACCGATAAAGCTCTGGCGATAGCGAATCAAAAATTCGCGCCAGATAAAAACCAGCAGAAGATCCCTGTATTTAAGCAAACGTTTCAGCAGCATTATTGATCTACTACACCTGTTGAAAAAGAGTTAGAAGATCACGAGCTGTGGTTTCCCATGAAAACATAGCGGCCCGTGCCAAGGAGGCCTTTCGCATCGACTCGCGGCGAGCATCGTCAATCAGTATAAGTCGCATGGCGTCTGCGATGGCAACTACATCACGTGGCGGTACGAGAAAAGCTGCCTTCCCAGCAACCTCAGGCAAAGAGGTCGCGTCAGCTGCCAAAACGGGAGCACCACACGCCATTGCTTCTAGTAGAGGAAGCCCGAATCCTTCATATTCCGAAACAAACAAAAAAAGTGCAGCACCACTATAAAGAAGACTTAGATCTGTATATGGGACATAATTCAAAACAATAACGCGTTCTGAAACTCCGCATTGAGCCGCAACTCTCTTTATCTGCTCAATCTGCACAGACACCTTGCTTCCCGCCAAGACTAGCTGATACGGCACTGTATTAGCGACGCGTGAAAAGGCTTCAATCAAACGTATAAGATTCTTGCGAGCGCTACTGTTACCGACATAGAGGAGGTACCTTTCTTTTTCGAGACCGTACTCAGCCAACCTAGAGAAGTCGTCGCGTGGAACAAAGTTATCTCGGTCATACCCCTCGCTAATTACCCAAATTTTTTCTGGTTCAATGGAATAGCATCTTAACAGGTCATTTCGGGTGAAATTCGAAACAGCCACAATGGCATTAGCTCGCTCAAAAATTTTAGGAAGACGGTGACGAAAACTCCAACGCACAGTGCGTGGCGCATCCTCCGGAAACGTCAGCGGAATGATATCGTGCGCGGTCACCACATGCGGCACGGGACTTCGGCTTAGTCCATTCGGAATAGTCGTGTATAGTAAATCCACCTTTTCTTTTTTTATAAGATGTGGCAACACAGCTTCGACCCAAACAGGCCGCAAAAGGTATAGCTGGTTACCGAGGCGCTGAAGTGGCTGCATCACACGCCGAATCTGATCAGATCGAAGCTTCAGTCGGGAATCATCAACCGTCCAGACCACCAAATTATCATGCAACTTGGCCAGTTCATTAATTACACTAATGCTATAAACACCTAGTCCGGTTGGTTGGTCTGTATAAATTGTGGTAGCGTCAATTCCGATTCGCATCACTCTCTCCGGAAATTTCCTTTAGTATTTCAACAAAGCGCCGTCGGCTGATACGCAAATCAAACTTGCGAGCTATGCCAAAACCGGCCTTGCGTTCGGCGGCCAGTTGCTCCGGGGAGGAAACAAGCCGGAAAATTTCATCCGCCATACCCTCGGCATCTCCAATATCCAAAGTATGAATCGCATTATATTCACGGGCATACGGTACTGCATCGGTGGTCACCACCACACAGCCGCATGCCATCGCCTCAAGGGGAAAAAGCCCAAACCCCTCGTGTCGGGACGGATAGAATAAGATATCGGCACTACTCAGAATCTGCCGCAGACGGTCATCATCCACCACACCGAAATGGCGCACGGGGAACCGGTATGATTTTTCCAACCTTTCGCCGCAAACCCAGAGCTCGAGATCGTTCCCAAGTGTCTCTGAAAGTCGATCGAACACCTTGAGGGCAAGGTCGTACCCCTTACGGTAGCGATCACCGCGGGCCATAAAAAAAAGAGCCCGCCGCCCCTTTTTGGCAGTGATCAGCTCAGGGTCCGGCTCGAAAAAAAAAGTTTCCAAATCGATCCCGTTCGTCACAGTGTGGCAGATCGTTGCGCCATAGCGAAGTCGAAAACGTTCCGTCAGGTGGTCATAGACGGCAATGCAGATGCCATTCTGCCGGAAGAAACGTCGATACAAGAGGTCAATCATAGCCCGCTGCCATCGGCGACCGTAATACTCGATGTCGTCCGCCTGAGCAAAATAGACCAGCCGTCCGCGGCAACGAACCAGCGGAGCAAGATGAATGATATCAATGACAGTGATATCGTGCTGCAAAGTATGCAACCCTGTCCAAAGAAGAAAACCTGCACGTCCCGGCCACGGAACCCGGACACAGTGAATTGCTGGAGCAACCCGGAAGACTGTCTCATCAACGCTACTGTAGAGAGTTACACGGTGTCCCTTTTCAGCAAGGTAATTGGCGTACTCAAGCACCATTCGATCACCGCCGCGATTGAGGAGTGAATAACGATAGAATGCGATATCCATGGATGCCAGCATCAGCAATAAATCTCCCAACCAACAATAAGAGCCCAGACACACCCTGTAAAAAGCAGAGCCGGATCCTGCAGCAGCGCCCTGGTCGGGTCACCACCGCGGCCCGAAAGCACGCGGCGATAAAAAGCCAACAAGCCGAAACAACAGATGGGAACTATCCAGATACTCCGCCCATGGTCAATGACATAAATTGCGTACGTAACCAGCAC
>RFGJ01000081.1 GCA_003696665.1 Gammaproteobacteria bacterium
GGGCCGCGTTCGCTTCCCTGCCAAAGGCGGGCGATTCGCTTGCGGTGCGGGAACTGCATCCAGCGTTCGCGGTAGGGTGATTCTGCTACCACCTCGCCGGTAGCCCGATTCTTGCGCATGCCGCTGCTGCTCAGTAAAAATTCGGCCTCTTCGCGTTGCTTTTTCTGCCACATATCAAGCCCAAAGTGCAGGCAGAGCAGCGAAACCACCCACTCGCGAGCCATAGAGAGTGCATGAACGTAATGCTGCTTTGCCATGTACCAGTCAATCATGCGCAATTGACTGCGCAGATAAGCCCAATCGTCGGCGTTATCTCCCACGGCGAAGATGGAATAGTCACTTTGCAGGCGTTCCACCACCACGCCAAATGGCTCTGGCAAGACATTATGGACGGCGTTCAGTTGGTGCGGCAATTCACGGGCAGCCCCGGCCACATCACGCGGACGTAGCAGGTCCAGCCCAAGGGCGATGCCTTCAACGTTTTTCGCCAGCGGTTCCAGCGTAGCATCCGCCTGTTTGCGCAGTTGTGAGGCCAGATAACGGGCATTGCCAGTGTAGATGAACTGGTTGGCCGCGGCCAGCCAGTCGAACAGGGAAATAAAGGGAGTCAGATCAAAGACTGGCGAGATATTGGTTTCCTTGTCTCTGGCTTCAAAAGCACCATATAACACAGACGCTACCGTGACATTGCGCGCGGATCGCAAAAATGCTGCCGCGGTAAACACCAGAAAAGGCAAAGAGCGGAAAGAATTGGTGATATCGAAAACCACCCTTTCTCCGGGTTCGACGGCGTTCACCAGCGCGCTGAAAATCTCCCAGAGCGCATCTTCTGTGTGGCTTTCCGGAATGGGTACCGGCAGCAACAAGTCGCCCAGGCGACTCTTCAGTTCTTCCAGGTTATCATGCTTTTCTACCGTAGGCGTGACAAAAACGAGGATTTTTTTCGTTTCCGGGAAAAACTGGGGTAACGCTTCGGCAAAGAAGCGTGTGGGTACGATCGTGTCGCCATACTGGTACTTGGTAAATGCATAGTTAGTTGGGCCAAGAAAGCTCAGGATTTTCATTTTGTCTCCTCAGAAAATAGCCAGCACCGGTTAGGGAATAGGGCTCCGTCAGTCAAGCACTCCGTTTTATGCACTCAACCTTTCTTCCCAGTCGCGGCAACAAGCGCTGCGTATCGCTCCTGATTGCGCAAAGCCTTCTTGCGAGTTTTTTCCTTTTTTGCTTTCTTCTCCCAGGTCTTGGGGAGATTCGAAGCATCCACTTTTTCCAGAATCAATCTGGCAAGATCATGCTTTACATCATCTGGCACTTCCAGATTTTCCCATTCATCATACAATGTGACAAAGTCTTTGTTGATATCGGATGTGGCTTTCACTTTCTCGCGAAATGCCTCGTCAGGGGACAATTCTCTGGCTTCTTCAACAAGTTCCATCCGCCCATAGCCGCTATTGGTCTTGGCACCAATACCCTCGTCGGCCAACGCCAATTTCAAAATCTGGAAAGCGGCGTCGACCCATTCATCAGGCCCGGCCAGCGCTACCCGGAACTTTACGCCATCGCGCACGCTGACGAAAGGAACCGGGTTGGGGCTGTCCCAATCGGCCGGAGGCTCATTTTTGTCTTGATAGTACCCCTGATGGTGGACGGTCACCACATCCATTACCAAAGGCTTATTGGGACTGCCATTAGGGTCATAAAGCGCATCGAAGAAGGTGACGTATCCAGCCGATGTGGTATCGCCGAAAAGAATTTTGTACGCA
>RFGJ01000082.1 GCA_003696665.1 Gammaproteobacteria bacterium
ACCGGCAGATGGTTTCAAGAATCCGGAAATGATATGGAAGAGCGTAGTTTTTCCAGAGCCGTTCTCCCCAAACAAACTGGTAATAGTTCCTTTGGCGATCACAAAGGAAACATCTTCGAGTACCGTAAGGCCGTTAAAGGATTTGCTGATATGTTCAACCTTCAATATCATTCGAACCTGAATTTACCAAAAAAACCGTGAGGCCGGTACATCACTACGAGAATGAGCACCGTAGCATAAATCATCATCCGCAAGTTGGCGGCAACGGCATCCGGTATATCGACAAACCGCAACAATTCCGGTAGCAGTACATAGAACAAAGCACCTGCAATGGAACCCTTGATCGTTCCCAAGCCTCCTATCAGCACTATTGAAAGAATGAGAATGGATTCATCCAAAGTGAACGAAGTAGGGTCAATAAAGCTGAAATAGGCAGCAAAAAACACCCCTGCGATGGCAGAAACACCACTGGAAATAACTACTGCTATCGTTTTAAAGTAAGCCGGGTTCTTTCCAAAACTCATCATGGCCAATGGATCATCTCTTACACCCTGAAAACAGCGGGAGAGAGGTGTTCGGTGCAGACCTATGAAGAAAACAAGCACCAAAACGGTAGTGATTCCCTCCAGCAACGCGAACGACGATAAAGAGTTAAATGACACTCCGAACAATTCCGGTTTGGGGATGCCGATAATGCCAAATGGTCCATTGGTAAACGACGTCCAGTTGTAGAGTATGGCAAAAACGATAATCTGCCATGCAAGGGTAGCCAGGACAAAGAACAAATCCCGCAAACGAACGGCAAACCATACTACCGGCAGGCAAGCAATGAGATTAAAAGCAATGGCACCCAACAGTGCAATTGGGAAAGAGGCGCCTGCCTGCGTTAACAGCAGAGCAGCTACGTATGCACCAAGGCCATAAAAAGCAGCTTGCGTCAGGGAGAGCAATCCGGAGTAACCGGCCAGCAGGTTCATGGCTAACGCAAGGATGAGATAAGTCTCACACATAATTAGTATGTGCAAAAGGTAATTCATTTTTCCTCTACCCGCATTTTGAATGAAACAATTCCTTCCGTACGCCACAGGATTACTGCAATGAGCAAAAGAAAAGTCAATCCTTCCTTCCATTGGGCGGAAATAAACCATTCCGTAGTAGTCTGAAGGAAAGCGATAAGCAGTGAAGCCAGAATGGTACCGCTTATAGAGCCTTGTCCACCAATGATCACAGCAACTGCAGCGCTTAAGGTGATGGCCATGCCCCGCTGCGGATCCATTCCGGTGTCATACAGTTGAAGGATAGCTGCTATCCCGGCCAACATACTCCCGAGAATCATCATCCATAGGCGGATCGCTTTCGTATTCACACCCAGGACAGAGGCTACCGTCTCTTCGCTGATCATGGCTCTGACTTTCAGGAACCATTGCGTTTTGGACAGTATGAGGATACCAACAATCAGACAGGATGCAGTTACGAGTTGTAGCAACTGGACAGGCGCAATGGTAAGTCCCGCAAACAGTAAACTGCTGCCCAACGCCGGATCAATGTATTTGGTCTCGTTTCCATAGAGTAAGGCAATCAAGTTGATGAGAAAGAGGTAAACGCCAATGGAACTGATCAGCGTAATGGCTTGGCCAGCTTTCCTGTTGGCCAATGGCTGATAAACCAGTTTTTCAATGACCAAGGCAATTATGGCTACTACAACCAGGCTGCCGACCAAGGGCAAAAAACCAAAATCTGAAAACAAAGCCTCGAATTGCAACAGGGCATAAGCACCAGTAACATACAAGGCCCCATGTGCCAAGTGAAACACCTTGGTGGTATTGAAAATCAGGTTGAAGCCCACCGCGACCAAGGCAAGCAGGAGACCTGATACTAGGGTGTTAAACACAAGTTGGGCGTACATCACCTACTTTCTTTCTATTGCTATCCAAATACGGCCTCGATGATTCATGTCGAATACATTCAAAGGCAGCCAAACTTGTTTGTGACTCACGATTCTTCTAACAAAACTACAGCCTTCATGCACAGTGCCTTACCCTAAATGGCCACAATACTTCACCCGATTTACCGCTTGGGTGCAATGCCCCAAATCGGGCTCCATTGTCCATAGTCCAACGCAACCTGCCACCCGATTTTAACGACACGCGTCCAATCACCCAAAGGGGCAGACACTACGCCAGGCCGGAACATACCGATCCATCGGATCACGTCTCAACAAAGACGCCAAAGGGCAGTCTCCATCATTTGGCTCAGCACAAACATGAGAAGGCCCGAGTTTCCTCAAGTTTTCTGGATTGATGTACAAACGAAAAGGCCCAGCGCGAATGGACAGTTTATCTCGCGTGGCCACACCAAATGGCCTGAGACTGCTCTATCTGTTCCCTGCAACCCTGTTGAGCCACACTGTTCATGTTTGTACTACCGGGTGTTTTCAACACGATCCACAACGCCCTAATATACGAAAAACAGTTAATTTCCCCAATAGAACCTTCGTTCATTGTAGTTTGGAACAACTGATCTTGAAGGGAACGAGGGGTGCTCCCAGCCATTTCCGGAGAGGACACGAACAATCAATGGACAATATATTGAGTTGATTTTCAACTAATCACCCCCCATCAAGAAACTGAGGTAAAACTGCATGTTGACTGCGTGCGTCCTGTGCTGCAAGCTCGCGACTGGCAACTCGCTTTTCCGAAAAATCGGAAAAGGCTGCCAGCAACGATGGACAATGGCCCAGCCCAGCGTCACGATATTACGCTGAACTTAACCCATTCTTGCAGGGAATTCATCCCTCGACCCTCGATTGCTCCATCACTCGATATCATCCAGGTTGCGGATCGTGATCTCGTAGTCGTTGAACTGGGCCAGGATGCCCGTCACGTTGACCGTGCCCGTGGGCAGCGGCTCGTTGGCGAAGGTGGCTGCCGAGCGCGTGTACAGGATGATCTGTCCGGTGCCGTCGCTCAGGGTGCGGTTGCCCGAGAAGGTGGCGCCGCCGCTCAGCGTGGCGTTTTCGATCTTGACGAGCGTGCTCTCCCACGTCTCCGCGTTGGCCAGGATCTCGGCTACGGTGGCTACGCGCGGCGCGGGCAGCGTGCCCGTGCCCTTGCTCGTGGCGCGATCGAGGAAGACGTTGTTCACCTGCAGCAGGCCGTTGAACTCGTTGAGCTGCAGACCCGAAACGTCGATCTCGAGCTCCTCGCCCAGGTCGAAGCTGTGGGCCTCGGTGAAGCGCACCACCACCCCGAACTCGCCGTCCTGCAGCACGAGGTTTTGCGGG
>RFGJ01000083.1 GCA_003696665.1 Gammaproteobacteria bacterium
GACAATACCTTCGTAGCTGTACGCCAATACCGAATGGCAAATATGCTTCTTTCACGTCAAGCGAAAATGAAAGGAGCAGAAAATGTCGCGCCCCTCAGATTACAAAAAACTGGTATTGGTGTTTGTCCTCCTATTGGCGCTCGTGACGCTGTTCGGAAGTGAAATCGCAAGCACGGAACCGTCCGTTGCCCCTACCGGCACACCTCCCGACGCGCTACCCTACGGTCTGCCTGGGCCGCATCCCACCGGGACTCAGGACTTGATGATCGAAGGCAAACTTCCACTGGCGGCAACAATCTGGTACCCAGCGTTGCCCCAAGACATCCCGGCTGAAGAGACTGCGTATCCATATGAAATCAAGTTAGGAGCGCCGCTTGGTATGGTGACAATCGCTTCTTCCGCTGGTCATGCCACCAGTGGCGCTCCCTTCGATTTTGGGCAAGGCCCCTATCCACTGGTGATTCTGTCTCCCGGCTTTGCAATTGGCGCAGCTTCGTATGGCTGGTTGGCGGAACACCTGGCCTCCTACGGTTTCGTCGTGATGGCGCCCGACCACCGTGAGCGTCTCGATCCAGAGAATGAGCTGTGGCGATCGGCCATCACACGACCACAGGATGTTCTGACTCTGTTTGCCTATGTCGATTCGGCGGTGGGTTCAGGCGGTTCCCTCGCGGGGCTGATCGATCCCGAAACCGTCGCCGTAATCGGCCACTCTTACGGCGGCTACACAGCGTTGGCGGCGGCAGGGGCACAGATCGACACATCCGGCCTGAAATCGCACTGTGAAAATGCCGTCCAGGCAGAAGACCCCGCCGTCTGGCTGTGTGACATGTTGCTGCCACACCTGGTTGAGATGGCCGCATTGGCCGATTTGGATGCCGTTCCAGAAGGACTTTGGCCAGATTGGTCCGATTCCCGCGTGGACGCCGTTGTGCCTATGGCCGGGGATGCCTTTTTCTTCGGTCGGAATGGTTTGGCGGAAATTGACGTGCCCGTATTGGCGATTGGCGGCTCACTCGACAACGATACGCCTTTATCATGGGGGACATACCCAACGTATAAACATGTCGCCAGCCCCACAAAGGCGCAACTGATCTTGAATGACGCAGAACACATGATTTTTACCAACGTCTGCGAGGCGGTCCGCTGGTACGCAAAATGGGTTGCTGGCGAATTTTGCGCCGATTCATTCTGGGACAGGCATCAGGCGCACGATCTGATTAACCATGTGATCACCGCCTTCTTGCTGGCGGAGCTAAAACAAGATGCACACGCTGCCGCCGCGCTTGCGCCCAGCGCCGTCGAATTCCCCGCTGTGTCCTATGAGGCGCAAGGCTACTAGCGCAATACCCGAAACAATACCGTCGATCATACTTTGGTATCTGTACGGCAATACCGTTTTGCCGGTATGCTCAAACGACATTGAATGAGCGGCACAGACAAATGGTAACCGGCCACGAAAGGCAATAGCACATGGCAAACAAACCCAACGCCCAAGCAGATCCAAATCCACCAATGGTCTATCGAATCAGACTAAAAGGGCATATGGATCCTCAATGGACAACGTGGTTTGAAGGTATGACCATCACACAGACAGAAAACGGCGAGACAGTGTTAACCGGTCCGGTAAGCGATCAGGCTGCATTGCACGGCTTGCTGAGAAAAGTGCGCGATTTGGGTCTGCCTTTGATTACCGTTCATCAAGTGGAATCCGGCCAGTCAGACATCAAACAATAAACGGCAACAAGCCGCTTCTCAATGAAGCTTGTCCAAACTATTCAACACAAGGAGAAACAAAAATGAACACGGAGAAAAAAACCGCGAGAGTGACAGGTGTCCTCTATCTCATCATCTTTTTTGCCAACATCTTCGCCTATTTTTTCGTGAGTGAAAGCCTGCGTGTGCCCGGCGATGCCACGGCGACGGCCAATAACATTGTGGCGTCGGAAGGGCTGTACCGGAGCGGCGTTGTCAGTTATTTGATCGTCTTCTTGAGTGAAATTGGTACGACCATCTTGCTTTACAAGCTACTGAGACCGGTCAATAAGCCACTTGCGATGACGATGATGGCAACCCGGCTGATGCAAGCGGCCGTTCACGCCGTCAACCTGCTTAACTTCATCCTCCCACTGTTGCTATTAAGCGGTGCGGATTACCTGAGTGTATTTGAATCAGCCCAGTTACATGCGACGGTGCTGTTCTTCCTCGATGCCCACTATTACGGCATCCTGATTTCAGAGGCATTCTTTGCCCCAAGCCTCTTGCTGCTAGGCTATCTGGTTTACAAGTCCGAGTTGTTTCCCGGCATCCTCGGCCTCCTTCTGGCAATTGCAGGGGCGTTTTACGTGCTGGACAGTTTTGGCATTTTCTTGATGCCCCAACATCAGGCGTTCATTGCCAATATTATGATAGCGCCAGCCATCATTGCGGAATTGTCGTTCACGCTGTGGCTTCTGGTGAAAGGGGTCCGGATGCCAGAATTGGAGAATCGCCAGATTCTCGCAGCGGTATAGCCCAGGCGATATTTTCGAAATCACCGCGTCCATCATCATCTGTTATCCGGAACAGGAAGAGAACCAATGAAGGCAATTGTATTCAAAAAATATGGCTCGCCAGACGTACTCCAGCTAAGGGAGGTGGAAAGACCGATGCCTAAGGCGAAGGAGGTGCTGGTGAGAATCAGGGCCGCGGCCGTTAACCAGGCCGATAATCACGTCCTGAGTGGGATGCTGCGTTTCAGCACCGGCCTACTGAAGCCAAGACATCAGATACTCGGCTCAGACATTGCCGGACAGGTTGAAGCTGTTGGCCCGGCCGTTACCCAGTTTCGGCC
>RFGJ01000084.1 GCA_003696665.1 Gammaproteobacteria bacterium
AGCGCTCAAGACGGATCACAACCATACGCACTACCTCACGCCACAAGGCTGGCAGCCTTTCAAGGAAATCCAAGAAATCATTCATGTGAAAGAGGCAAAACCTATTGTCTTGACGGTACGAGAAACGATCTGGGGACCGGTACTGCACAACGATGGTGACAAGCACTTCGCATTTCATTGGGTGCTGTATCATCCTGAGTCCCTCAACGCCAATCTTCTGCGCCTTGAAGCAGCCCAGAATATAGATGAAGCCCTTAGGTTAGCGCCACATTTGGGCATGCCTCAGCAAAATGCGGTGATTGTTGATCGCGATGGCAATATCGCCTGGACAATCTTTGGCCCTGTCCCCGATAAGATGGCGGCTGATTATCGTTATCCGGGCGATTGGTCGTCAGGCACTGTCGGCTGGCGCGGTTTTCTGCCGTATGCGGAACATCCGAAAGTGAAAAATCCTCCGCACGGTCGCTTGTGGTCAGCCAATGGGCGCACGGTGTCCGGTGACACTTTTCGGAAGGTGGGGGATGGTGGATTTGTGCTCGGCGCGCGGCAGAGACAGATTCGCGATCGACTGTTCGCAATGACACGACCCATCCGCATCAAGGACCTCTATGCACTGAGCCTGGATGACGAAGCGCGCTTGCTTCAGCGATGGGCGCCCAGAGCTGAAAGTATTGCGAAGTCACTCCCACACCAAGCGGCTAACCAAATTGTCTCTTACTTACGTCATTGGGATGGCCGTGCGCGCGCTGATTCGGTGGCATATCGCTTGGTTCGGACATTCCGGGATGCCGTACATGCTGAAATTGTGGGGGCCATTAACCAAGCTTGCCGACAAGTGGCCAAAGAGTGCAATTATTGGCGACTGGGTTCGCGCCGGGAAATCGTGGTGTGGGAGCTTATCACGCAAAAGCCCAATTCATGGCTGCCGAGAGGTGTCGCAAGTTGGCAGGCGTTAGCACAACGCGCCGCAGAAAAAGCATGGGCGCCGGTACTGGCATCGCCAGAGAAGCTTGCGCAATGGACGTGGGGACAACGAAACCAGACTCGGATTGAGCATCCGATCATGCGTCATATACCAGGCCTCGCGCATTGGTATCGAATGCCTCACATCGGTCAGTCTGGTGATTGGTTTATGCCCAAGGTGGCGCAACCAGCGTTTGGGCAGTCCGAAAGATTAGTGGTGCAACCGGGCAATGAGGCCGAGGGCTTGTTTAACATGCCAGTTGGGCAAAGTGCCCATCCATGGTCGCCGTATTTTGGCCGCATGCATGGTGATTGGCAACAGGGAAAGCCTCAGTCATTTTGGCCAGGAAAGACGAAGTGGGCTTTGCGGCTTGTGCCTGTGAACTAGATGCCAGATTGTCGTGTCACATCGACGAAAAGGGTCAGCGTTTGGCCTGGCTGCAAATATTTTTGACCGTGAAGTTGGTTCCAACGGATGAGTTGTTTGACAGAGACACGGAATTTCTGGGATATCTTGGCCAACGAGTCGCCTCGGCGCACCCGATACCGAATTTTTCGGGTTCGTTGATTGGCGTTCAGTGCTGTGGTGACATTGGCCGCAGAATCTTTCCAGATCACCAATGATGTCCCCGCACGAAGCGGATCGGTCGGTGCCATGCCGTTCCAACGCGCCAACTCGCGCATGCCTACTTTGTAGCGACGGCTGATGGTCCAAAAACTTTCGCCCGGGGCAACCCTGTGGATCAGTTTATGCTTAGCCTTAGGCGTGGCGCGCAAACGCGCTAAGCGTGCGTCTTTGCTTAATCGATAAGCATCGAGCGAGCGTGT
This sequence comes from Gammaproteobacteria bacterium, assembly GCA_003696665.1. Taxonomy (NCBI): domain Bacteria; kingdom Pseudomonadati; phylum Pseudomonadota; class Gammaproteobacteria; species Gammaproteobacteria bacterium. Next base: position 1,792 of record RFGJ01000084.1, read on the forward strand.
CGCCTTGGGAATCATCAAATAGTCACCGGCACGGATGATACCACCGCGGATGCGGTTGACCTTTTTAATCAAATCGACGGTGGTATGGAAGCGTTTTGCCAGCTTATTCAAGCTATCGCCGTTTTGAATGCGATACCGCACCCATTGAATCCGTTTCCCCGGGGGGAGCATGGCCAGTTTTTTTTCAAAAAGCTCAGCCTTCTCAATCGGCAGCAACAGTTCATGCGGGCCATCGGGGTCCGTTGCCCAGCGGTTGAATGCGGGATTGTAGCGATAAATATCATTGATGCTGATACCAGCCAGTTGAGCGGCCAAGGCAAGGTCAATCTGCCCCCCAGTTTGTACGCGCGTCAACAGTGGTTGGTTGGGAATGTGTGGCAGGGCAATGTTGTAATGGTGGGCATTGGCAACTAGTTCCGACAGCGCAATGAGTTTTGGCACATAGGCCTCGGTTTCGCGCGGCAGGTCAAGCGCCCAAAAATCGGTCGGTTTCCCACGACGTTTGTTTTTGCGAATGGCACGCAACACATTGCCTTCCCCTGAGTTGTACGCCGCCAGCGCCAAAAGCCAGTCGCCGTCAAACAGATTGTGAAGGTACTTGAGATAAGCAATGGCGGCATCGGTGGCACGGAGAACATCGCGACGACCGTCATACCACCAATTGAGTTTCAGGCCAAAACGGCGACTGGTGCCTGGAATAAATTGCCAGATGCCTGAGGCGCGCCCGTGTGAATACGCGAAAGGGTCAAATGCGCTTTCAACGATGGGTAGGAGTGTCATTTCGGCAGGGAGCCCTTCGCGTTTGATTCGTTCAAAAATCAAATAGAGAAAGGGACGACCCCGTTCAAATGTTCGTTTCAGATAGGCTGGATGTCTTTTGTACCAATTCAATTGCGCTTTCACGCGCTTGTTCATGGGCCGGGCCATACGCATTTGTGAGCGAAGCGCGTCTATCAGGTCAGGAGACAGTAATGTGCTGGACCAACTGTTTGATTGGCCAACAGCCGAGGGCAGCATGTGTCGGTCTAACGTGGGTTGAAAAAACACCGTCTTGTCAAACTGACTGGCCAGTGTGTTAAGCGCCATTGTTTGCTGCGCCGTTGTTGGTTTTGGCACAGGCAATAAATCGCTGCTCCATGTTGGGAGGGCGATGAGTAAACAAATAATCCACACTAAACTGGCACGATGTCGCATATTCGAAGACGTCCCACCGACCGGGCGCGCATTGTACAAATATTACGCAATATGTTCAAAAATTGTCTTTCAGACGCCGAATGGCGGCGAAAGTTTCGATGGGTGTTGCCAAAGACTGACCGATAAGTTTTTCCACATTCCGGCGCACCTCTGGGAGATCAGCGCGCAGAAAAGGATTGGTTGCTTTTTCAAGTTCGATGGACGACGGCAACGTGATTTCGCCCTGTTGACGCAAGGCCATTACCGCCTCAAGACGGCTTTTGAGCACTGGATTATCTGGCTCAATGGTCACAGCAAATTTAAGATTGCTTAATGTGTATTCGTGCGCGCAGTAAATTCGTGTGGTATCGGACAAAGCTTTGAGCTTTGATAAGGATGTCCACATTTGCTCGGCACTGCCTTCGAACAGGCGGCCGCAACCACCGGCAAACAAGGTGTCACCAGTCAAAGCGATGCCATGACCCATGTAGGCCACGTGGTCCAAAGTATGGCCGGGGACTTCAACGACGCGCAATTGAATCGGCAATGGCGACAAGGTGATAGTATCGCCTTCTTTCACTGTTTCGTGAGGGCAGCCCGTTTTGTGGCTGGCAGGGCCAATGATGCGACAACCAAACTGTTCAAAGAGTGTGCGCACTCCGCCAACATGATCGGCGTGGTGGTGGGTCACCAATATACCAACGAGCTGTTCATGGCTTTTCAAAAGTGTGCGTATCACTGCGTTGGCATCACCTGGATCAACCACATAAGCGTGCTCGCCATCACTCAGCTTCCAAATATAGTTGTCAGAGAATGCTGGTATCGCATCAATCTTCATCATGAAACCTGTTCACTTTCATAAGGCATTAAGACTATCATAACAAATGAACAGACGTTGATGACTGAGATGGAAGACGCAAAGACTGTACCACTGACGACCTGGCGACAGTTGCCGCATGGGCTACTGTTGAGGAATCATGTCGAACGATACTTGCGCGGCAGCCTACAGCATGATTCGAATGAGTGGTCGGTGGACATCGGCACCATGTCTTCGGAGGTGGATCTGACGTCTGTTCGGGGAAGTCGATACATCAGACTTGGTTGGCTTGGAGACGCTTTCTGCGATGTGCACGCAGATCCCCAAGCGCTGCCTTTGGCGACAGAAAGTGTGGACCTGATAATGGCCGCCTTTGTTTTGGGGTATTGCGAGAGCCCACATACCACGCTACGTGAAATGCACCGTGCGCTGCGAAGTGGTGGACAACTGGTGTTGGTCGAATTCAACCCAATTGGGCTCTGGGGCATTCGTCATTGGTTGGGACGTGTTCGGCAAAATAATCCGGTTTGGCAAGCGCGCTTGATCCGCTATCGACGTTTACGAGATTGGTGTCAGCTGCTTGGTCTTGGAATTGAAAATCATATTCGCTTGGGACCTTGGTGGCCTTTTCAGCCCAAGCGGCCTCGCGTCGCGGCAAGTTGGTTGACTTTTGAATGGCCTTTGGCCGCCATCGGCGCCATTCAAGTGTTTGTCTTGAAGAAGAAAACATATCAACTGATAACGGCTAGAGAAGTGTTCACCAAAAAGCGGCTGATACCGGCCAATCCGGTCAGGGACATGCCGTTGGCCCGCTATGACACTGGTCGCCGAAGAACAAAAGGATAGCAAGCGGATGTCACAAACCAAGATTGTTGAAGCTTTTACCGACGGGGCTTGCAAAGGCAACCCCGGACCTGGTGGGTGGGGCGTTGTCCTCCGCTTTGGCGCGCACGAAAAAGAACTTTTCGGCGGTGAGCAAGTGACGACCAATAATCGGATGGAGTTGAAAGCGGCCATTGAAGCCTTGCGCGCGTTGAAACGGCCCTGTCGCGTTAGGATTACGACTGACTCACAATATTTAAGAAAAGGTATTACCGAGTGGTTACCGAAGTGGGAGCAGCGTGGATGGCGAACTGCGTCCGGTAAGCCAGTCAAAAATCAGGATCTCTGGCAAGAGTTGTCGAAATTGGTGGCACAACATGAGGTGTCCTGGCGCTGGGTGAAGGGGCATGCCGGTCATGTCGAGAATGAGCGGGCAGATGCACTGGCAAACCAGGGGGTCCCTAAGACATAAGGAGCATCAAGCGAATGAGACAAGTGGTACTGGATACAGAAACAACCGGCCTGGAACCCTCACAAGGGCATAGAGTCATTGAAATCGGTTGCGTGGAATTGATTGATCGGAAGTTAACCGGTCAACGTTTCCACCGCTATATCAACCCTGAGCGAGAAGTGGAAGCGGGGGCATTGGAAGTGCATGGCATCGACAATGCTTTTTTGGCAGACAAGCCCCGCTTTGTTGAAATCGTCGATGAATTGATCGAGTTCGTCAATGGCGCAGAATTGATCATCCATAATGCACCCTTTGACGTCGGATTCCTCGATCACGAGTTGGCACTCGCTTCGGAAAAACTTGGGCGAGATCTCGGTCAATTGCGTGATTACTGTACTGTGTTAGATACGTTGGTACTCGCCCGTGAGCTGCATCCTGGGCAGCGAAATAGTTTGGATGCCCTTTGTAAACGCTACGGCATTGATAATTCACAGCGCGAACTTCATGGCGCCTTGCTCGATGCTGAGATTCTCGCCGAAGTTTTTCTCGCCATGACCGGTGGTCAGGTCGCGCTTTCATTCTCGACTGACACATCAACGCAATCGAGTCACTGGCAGATTGGTGGGCAACTTGACATCAAGCCGGTGAAACGGCAAGGCAATCCGCTCACCGCGAGGGCGACGTCGTCAGAGCTGGAGGCGCATCGCGAATACTTGGACAAATTGGCGGAAAAAAGCGGCGAAAGCGTCTGGCGCAAACTTCAATGGCCGGAACAATAACAAGAGGCAATAGGCGAACACCTCGTTTAAGACCGCATAAAATATTGCTGGTGTGATGAGAAGCCTACGGCTTTGGTAAATCACACCAGTCAAAACAACATTAATTTGATTTGTCTTTTGTAGGGCGGCGCGTATCAAGATTTATCGGGTTGAGTTTGGCGATCAAACGTTCGTCTCAGTGCTGGACTTTTCTCCTCTTGCAGTGATTGGGGTCGGTAAATAGGAGACTTGAGGGAATAAACCGCCAAAGAGAAAGGGGCGGGCAATCATGCCCACCCCTTGCCAGGACGTCAGATCATACGGTCTGAAATCAATGGCCGGATTTGCGATCAGCCGCTTCCTTTAATGCTTGACACTGATCAGCGCTTTCATCGATTTCTTTGGTTGAATGATGATGAATCCAGCCTGCTTTATACATATATTGTGTCGCCGGATCCAATGCATAGGTGACCATCACCCAGCCCGTGAGTGACATGCTCAGTGTATAGGGCAGTGCCATAATCACCATCCGGCCATAAGACAGGCGAACCAATGGCGCAATGGCTGAAGTCAGCAAGAACAGGAAGGCTGCCTGACCATTCGGAGTGGCCACACTTGGGATGTTGGTCCCTGTATTGATGGCCACGGCCAGTTCATCAAACATATCACGCGTGATTTCGCCTCTGAGCAAGGCATTTTTCACTTCATCAATATAAACTGTAGCCACAAAGACGTTGTCCGAGACTGCAGACAGCAGACCATTGGCAACATAGAAAATGCCAGTTTGATGTTCACCACCGTGATGCAATACCCACTCAATAATTGGGGTAAACAATTGCTGATCGGCAATGACGCCGACAATGGTGAAAAAGACCACAAGCAGTGCAGTGAACGGCAACGCTTCTTCGAATGCTTTCCCAATCTGGTGTTCTTCAGTAATGCCAGTAAATGCGGTGGCAAACACGATCACACTCAAGCCAATCAGACCCACCGCAGCAAGATGAAGCGCCAGCCCAATGATCAGCCAAACCGCAACCGCGCCTTGAATGATGAGGCTAATTTTTTGGCGTTGCGTCCGCCGTTCGTCTTCGTGATGCATATAATCTTCCATGACTTTACGGACCTGTTCCGGCAACTCGCCGCCATAGCCAAACCAGCCGGTTTTTTCCAATACTATGACGGTCAGCAAACCGACAACAAATACCGGCACTGTCACTGGTCCCATGCGCAAAAAGAACTCGATAAATTCCCAATGGGCTTTCGTCGCAATCAGCAAGTTTTGCGGTTCGCCCACAAGCGTCATCACGCCACCCAGTGCTGTTCCAACAGCGCCGTGCATCAACAGGCTCCGTAAAAATGCACGAAACGTCTCCAGATCTTCTCGGTGCTGCTCGTGCAAGGACTCATCATTTGAGTGATCGTGTTCGTCATAGAAACCTTTGCCTGACGCCACGCGGTGGTAGACGCCATAGAAGCCAACGGCAACCGAAATAATCACGGCGGTGACGGTGAGTGCATCGAGAAAAGCGGAAAGAAACGCACCGGCAATTGAAAACATTAGGCCGAGCGCCACTTTGGAACGAATTTTCAGCAAAATTCTTGAGAACGTGAACAAAAGCAAATCTTTCAGGAAATAAATGCCGGCGACCATGAAGATCAGCAGCAGAATCACTTCGAGATTCGCTTCGACCTCGTGTAGGGCGGTCGCTGGGGAAGTCAGACCAATGACAATGGCTTCAAATGCCAATAAGCCGCCTGGTTGCAGTGGGTAGCATTTCAATGCCATGGCCAAGGTGAAAATGAATTCACCAATCAATAACCAGCCCGCGGTTTCTCCGCCGAGGAAGTAGTAAGCGAGCGGGTTGATGATCAAAAATGCCAGAATGGTTTTTTTATACCAGTTCGGCGAATGTCCAAGAAAGTTGTGGACGAAGGATTGAACGGCAGTTTCTTTCATTATTATAAAGCCTCATTGGTTGTGACCTGGCTGAATTATAGCAGAGGATGATGGAACAAATAGGGGATTTTGGAACCATGTTCGATGCTTGGGCGGGGCTGGGTTGTGTGGTATGCTCATCCGACATGTTGGTAGCTTGATGAGCGTCGAAGATCATGACGTCACCATTGCGTGCACGGACACCGGCAGCTTTTGCCGAACAATATATCATCGAATCCATTTGGCAGGAGCGTTTCCCTCCAGGCTCGGCGTTACCTGCTGAGCGAGAACTTTCGGAATTGATAGGCGTCACCAGAACAACGCTGCGCGAAGTGTTGCAGCGCTTGGCGCGGGATGGCTGGCTGACCATTCAGCATGGTCGGCCTACGCGAGTGAACAATTACTGGGAGACAGCTGGCCTCAACATTCTGGACACCTTAGCCTGTCTGGATGATTCCGGTGAGCTTGATTTGGTTTGGCAATTGCTTGAGGCGCGAACAGCCATGGCGGCTGTGTTTCTGCGTGCCGCAATCAAGAGAGACCCGGAACCTGTTGTCGCCTTATTGAAAGAATCCGAAGACTTGTCGGATGATGCGGTCAGTTTTATCAATTTTGACTGGAAATGGCTGCACACGCTGACGCGGGCGACGGGCAATACCGTGTATACGCTCATATTGAATGGCTTTAAGACCTTGTACAAACGTGTCGGGCGTTACTATTTCTCAAAACCGGAAGCGCGTCGTCTGGCGCGGGATTTTTATCGTAACCTCGCTGAAAAAATGGCGGAACGCGATACCGAAGCGGCAATCTCTCTTTTGTACAAATACGGACGGGAAGGCGGTGCCTTCTATAAAAGTTTGCGTGAAGAGATGCCGCCGCTCACCGAACTGGACGAGATGGACTAGTCGCGGACACCTTGTTTTTCCTCGGGCGGACAGGAAGCGATTAAGGTCTCTGAGCCATCGGATGATTTTTGAACCAAGTGCACCGGAAAGCCCCATAACCGATGGAGGTGCTTCAACACCTCCACGTAGTCATCAGCCAGCGGAATATCATTATGGGGGACGTAGGTTAGAGTCAGTGAGCGATCACCGCGCATGTCGACAGAGGTAATTTGGATATTCGGCTCATTCATACTCAAGTTATATTGATTCGACAAAGCGGTACGTAACTTCCGATAGCCGCTATCATCGTGAATGGCTGAGATAACGAGTTCACGTTCCT
>RFGJ01000085.1 GCA_003696665.1 Gammaproteobacteria bacterium
GCACGCCCCGGATGCGGTCGAACACCGACCACATCGCAAAGCCCTTCAGCGCCAGGATGATGCGCGCGCCCGTCTCGCGCTGCACGCGATCGAGCACGGTGAGGTTGGCCAAAAGCTTTTCCTCCTCCAGCACATAGGCTGGAGAGGGGGCCTGAGATAACCAGTCGAGTAGGGTGGCTTCGTTCACATCCGGGAATATATCCGCCGATTCTTCTCAATGATAGATTTTATGCTGGGCTGCCAAATGTAGGACTCCAGACTAGCAGAATGATCTGTCTGGTCTGGAAAGAAGTTGAGGAACAAGAAGTTAAGTACCTATCGGCTTCGCTGGGTAATTTTGTGTTTCTGCGTGGATGAGACAGCGACTCAGGCAGCAGGTATTGCTGGGCCTGAACCGGAACACGACAAACCGCTGGTACGGGATGTTTCGTCAGGCGATTTTTTTCCATCAGGAGGCGCTGAAGGAAGTCTTGGTGGGTCGAGTGGAAGTGGACGATAGCTATTACTTTGGCGCGAGTCGTGTTCGAAACTTTCATGGAAATCCGAAGCGAGGGCGAGGCAGGAGCAAGCAGCCGGTGTTCGGGATTTTCGAGCGCGAGGGGCGTGTGTATCCCGAGATTGTTCCAGACTGTCGCAAGGCCACATTACTGTCGGGGGTGTCAGGCAAGGTTTCGGTGAAGATCGTGATTACAACGATGGTTGGCGGGGCTACAATGGCTTGGTGGATGTTGGCTATTCCAAGCCCTTCCGCGTTTATCACGGGGCCAATGAGTTTGTCAGGGATGGCCACTGTCACATCAATGGCATCGAGCCGTTTTGGAGCTTCACCAAGCGGCGACTGGCCAAATTCAATGGCGTCAAGGCCAACTTTGAGCTACATAATATAGCTCGGAGGAGGTCACGGTGACTGGCTAGCGTTACACGGAAGAGTTCGAGATCTAAGCGGTTAAACAGGTCGTTGATCGAGGCTACTCGGTCTATTCGGTGTTCGAACGATTGGGCATCAGCACCAAGAGCCTGTATGACTGGATCAAGCGGTATAGTGATCCAGCATCTGATTATCACCCGATCACTGCACAGCAGCAGGAGACCAGGGAGCATCAGTCTGACTATCCTGTGCGGATGCTTGGCCGTGTCTTGTGGGGAAAACCGAGCGTGTCAGTTACACATAACCTGTCCTGAGCAGTAGCACGACAGTTGTTCGGATTGAGGATCACCGATGGAGGCGATCATCGATGCGGAGAGTGGAGCTGCTCCAGGAGGTCAGGAAGATGAGGTTTCTGAAAGCGCATGCTTGCTGGCAGCGAAGCTATCTGACGCAGCAGGGCGCGAGCTGTTGGTCATGAGCGGGAGGAATTTCCTTCGCTATATTGATCAGTATCGGGAGGAGGGTGGGGTCTGCTGCACAAGCACCTTGAGCGGGTGCCAAATCGTAAGCTGACGCAGTTTGGTCGTATCTGACCGAGCATTACATGCTGGTGTCCAGTGAGGAGCTTTTTGGTTGGGGCTGAAGCTTAGAGGAACGCATTCAAGATCGGGTTTGGGCGCGTGGACAACATCCTGTGCGAGAAGCACGAGCCGGTGGCGGGACAGGGCAACCCTGGGCATGAAGCTTCAAATCCGGCGGACCGGTATCGCTGCCATTACGTCAAGGCCAGGGTGCGCGTGCATCGCTACCCGGCTGGCGACATGGCCATCTTCCATGGCCCGCGCCTGCTGGCAAGCTACGAGAGCACAGGCAAACTCAACATGGTTGGCCAGTAAAGGGATGACAATAAACATTCAGGCCTCTATAATCAAAGGCGAGGGAAGTCATGAAGTGCGCTCGCTGTGGTCATGAATGTAGGGATGAAAGCCGGTTCTGTGATAAGTGCGGCGAGCCTCTGTTGGCAGAAAATCACTGTCCCCGATGTGGCATGGATGTGGTTGACGGAGCTCGTTTCTGTTCCGGCTGCGGCATGAGGCTGGGTGCCGAGAAGCAGCAGTCCAAGCATGAATATGAGAAAGATATTGAACGTCGTTTTATTACTGTGATGTTCTGTGATTTGGCAAATTCAACCATGCTTTCTGAGGCAATGGATCCGGAGGAATTCAGGGAGTTGATTCAGGAAGTTCAAGGTCAGTGTGCTGAATCGGTCAAAAAATATGATGGGTGGATTGGCAAGTTTCTGGGAGACGGATTATTGATTTATTTCGGCTATCCAAAGGCTCATGTGGATGATCCTGCCAGAGCGGTGTATAGCGGTTTGGAGATGATTCGATCTGTCCAGTCCATGTTGACTGCCAAAGTCTCACGATATCATGTCGAATCGGGCCTGCGGATAGGCATCCATTCAGGTCTCGTTGTGGCTGGTGAGCTGGAAGGAGGGGAATGGAGCGAGCAAAAAGCGATTATTGGAAAGACTCCTAACATGGCGGCGCGCCTTCAGGCGGTCGCCAGACTGAATAGTGTAGTGGTCAGCAATGAAACACGTGAACTTGTTCAGCACCTGTTCGATTTGGAGTCGTTAGGCTACCATGAACTTAAAGGGATAGAGAAAAAAGCGGAGGTATTCTTAGTCAAGGGTGTAAGAAATATTCATGGTCTCGATGGTAAAAGGAGAGTAGCACCTTTTATCAATCGGAAAAATGAGATGGCGCTCATTGAGCAAAGCATGGCACATACGGTTCATGGTCGATCCCAATGCATGGTGATTGCCGGGGATGCCGGAATAGGGAAAAGCCGGCTGATTGAGGAATGCATAAGGAAGATTTTCAACAACAGACTCAGGACCATCCTGATCCAGGGTAACGAATTTGCTACTCATACCCCATACTATCCCATGAAGGAATTCATCCATGCCTGGCTGGACTTGCCCCATGATGCCCCTCATGCCGATATTATTCAGGGGATAGCTGACCTTTTGACTAGGAACGAGGCGGGGAAAGGGGCGCTTCCCCTGTTCCTTGATATCATGGGCGTGCCAAGAGAGGAATCCCCGCTGGATCTAGAAATGGCTGCGAAAAAAAAGAAATCATTTTCCATGCCCTGACAACCATAATTCTGCGGCAGGCCGAACGTTTTCCACTTTCCATTGTTATTGAGAACGCAGAATGGCTTGATGCATCTACTTCCGAATTTGTTTCTCATCTGTTAAAGACAATGAAAGGCCATGCCATTCAGGTGCTTCTGACAACGCGAAGTGTTGATCAGCTTCCCTTTTCTCAGGAAGGATGGTGGAATGTTTTATCTTTATCCGGCTTGCCTAATGTGGAATGCCTCAGTCTGATCGATGCGCTGGATATAGACCATAGGCTGTCCGATTCCATTCGATGCGAAATCATCAATAAGAGTGGAGGTGTACCATTCTTTATTGAGGAAACAGTAAAGTCTTCTTTGCTAAAAGGTGGCAAACTGGAATCCATTCCACCAACCCTGATGGGAGCTCTCGCGATGAGGCTCGACATGATGGGGAGTCTGAAATATCTGGTTCAGGCTCTATCCGTGATAGGAATGGAGTTCTCCGTGTCTCTGGTCGAACAGCTTGCTGATTTCGAAAGAGATATTCATGCCAGCCTCGGGAAACTGATAGAACTGGGGATTCTGCAAAGAAAAACGAATTCGGACAAAGCTGTGGTTCTTGAGTTTTCAAGTGGTCTGATGAAAGATGCAGCCTATCAGTCGCTGTTGTTGAAAAAACGGAAACACCTCCATCAGAAGGTGGCCAAAATCCTCACTGAGGTGAAGGCAAGTGTGTATCCACCAGCAATCCCTGAAGTCATTGCTTATCATTTTCAGCAAGGCGGGTTACCTGAAAGAGCCATTGATTTTTGGATCGATGCAGCCAAGAGAGCGACTCAGATCTATGCCTATTCGGACGCCAGTCGATACTATGAGCTGGCGTTGGATTGTCTGAAGGGAATTGACCGGAAAGATAAAGAAGATCTGCGTCTGAATCTGTTGATTGCACGGGGCACCAACCTGATGCTGAAATCTGGGTTTGCTTCCAGAGAAGTCGGGGAGACTTTCAGTCAGGCTTACGAACTCTGCCAAAAGACGAAAAGAGTTTTGCCGGAAGTTCTGTATGGTTTGGCTGTATATTTATTGACACGAGGTCAGTATCGCAAATGCAGCATCATTGCTGACAGAATGATTGCATCTTCCTCTCGAATATCGGACGAAGAAGTTGCGGCAACAGGTCACCGTCTCATGGCCTTATCATCCCTTTGCCTCGGGGTATTGACGGAAGCAAAGGAGCACTATTACCTTCTGAAAGTCAACGATAGTCCGCAATTCAGAAAAGAAGTCTCGATCCGTTTTGGAGGGGTTGACCCCTACTCTTCATCCATCATTTTTGAGGCCATGGTCGACTGGCTGGAAGGGAGGGATCCGAAGGAATCCATGCAACAGGCATTGCTGGAAGCAGGGGCTTTCGTTTCACCCAGTAACCATGTCTATGTGTTGTCTGTATCCTGTTTGATTGGCATGCTTCAAGGAGATGTTGATGGAGTGAGGAAGCGAGCAGTTAAGGCTATGGAGCTTGCCGAGAAACACAGCTTTCAACTCTATCTCGGCTGGCATCAAATCATGCTGGGGTGGGCGAAATGCACAAGCGATTCTCTTGGTCAGGGATTAAGAATGATGCAAAAAGGGATAGAGTTCTGCAACAGAACCGGGGCACTATTGTTTATGCCGTATTGGCTAGCTGTGTTCGCCGACATTCTGCTTTCTGCTGGAGCTTCTGAGAACGCAAGAAAAATACTGGATAAGTCTATTCATTTGGCGTCAACCCATGAAGAAAAGTGGTGCGGGACCTATCTTTCGTTGGTCAGAGGCAAAATCATATGTGAAATGGAAGGTAGAGAAGCGGCAACCAAGGTTTGGTCAGAGGCATTGGAGGCGGCCAAAACAGGTAAGTGCATAGGGTTTAATGCAATGCTAGAAAAAGTTCTGGCTGAGAGTTAGGAAACCTCAGAACAACGACGGCTTTTCGTCTCATTTGGCCAAGCCAAGCAAGAAAGCGTCGCAAGGGGTGGATTCTTGCCTCGTGATTTCCGGTTGTTCGGCCCTGATCTGGCCTTTTCCGCCTCCAGCTCCGGGCTTCCTTCCTCCATGACCCTGCGCCAGCCCGGCCGCACGGCGACATGCTATGTCACATCAGGCCCGTCATGCTCCTTCCGCTTGTGAATGCCCGCATACCCGGCTGCTCGCGCGCATCGAATCCCTGGCAAACGATCCGCACCCTGCCGAGGGACGTCCATAAAATGCTGTAAATTGTAGGAGACCATCGTGGATCTCGATTCCGTAGGGTTGCGTTAGTGAGAAACCAATCCGAAGGAGGAGACACCACGATGACCGATTGCGAAGTGAAGCTGAACAAGGACGCGATGTCCAATCTGATGACGAGCAAGGATGGTCTTGCGAAGCTGATTGAGGAGATTCTGAACCAGGTTCTGGAAGC
>RFGJ01000086.1 GCA_003696665.1 Gammaproteobacteria bacterium
ACGGGCTATCGCACGCGCGATATGGTGGCCATCCCAATGCATAATCATCGCGACGAAATCATTGGTGTCTTGCAGTTGCTTAACTCGACCAACCAAGACGAAGGATTTCCGGATGAAGTGATTGAGCACCTGCAGGTGTTGGCCTCTCAGGCAGCTGTCGCCATAGAAAATTCACAGTTAATGCAAGACATCGAACGCCTGTTCGAAGGGTTTGTCTTGGCCTCAGTGAAAGCCATCGAGGCTCGTGATCCCGTCACCTCAGGTCACTCATTCCGTGTCGCCGACTACACATTGGCGCTGGCTCAAGCATTACCGCACAGCACAGAGTTTCGTGAGGTGAAGTGGCGCGATGATCAGCTGAAAGAACTTCGATACGCCGCATTGCTTCACGATTTTGGTAAGGTTGGTGTCCGCGAGCATGTGTTATTGAAGGCACAAAAACTGCCTCCCGGCAGACTTGAATTGCTGCTTTTGCGTATTGACTGGTTACAGGAGCATCTACAGCGTCGGTACTGGCAGCAAAAAGCGCACGGCGCACCGGTTGAATGGCATCAAATCGAACGACAACTTGCCGAATTGGACTATTGGAAGCAGCTGCTTGAGCAGGCGAATCAGCCCACGATTTTGCCCACCGAAGTCTCAGAACACCTCGCGCACCTTGTCTCAGCCACATATGATGCCCCATGGGGACAAACCATTCTGGACGATGAAGATTTTCTCCGTCTGTCTGTGACCAAAGGCAGCCTCACAGAAGAAGAACGCCAGGAAATTCAGTCGCATGTGTTGCATTCTCTTGCCTACCTTCGAGAAATTCCATGGACCCCGGAACTTTCTGCCATTCCGGATATTGCCGCCGCGCATCACGAAAAACTCGACGGCAGCGGCTATCCCTTTGGCCTTCGAGGAGACGCCATCCCACTCCAGTCACGCATGATGACAATCGCTGACATCTATGATGCCTTGACGGCTCGCGATCGCCCATACAAAGCAGCCGTTCCCATTGACAAGGCGCTTGATATTTTGATGGCGGAAGCTGACCGTGGCCTCATCGATCAACGTCTATTGCGGATTTTTATCGAATCTCGCGCCTATCAGGCAAGCCATCCAGATGCCTATGGCCAGGAGTCGTAGACAATGGTGCGTCGACTCTTGACCAAGCACTTCATCATTGCCGCCGCACTCACCACCATCCTCTTTTATTTTCCTGGCACAGAGCGATTCGACTGGTTAGTCAACGACTTTGTCACCCGAGTCATTGCACACAACAGTTTGCCTGATCCAGATATTGTCGTCATCGATATCGACGATGCCTCGCTTGAACAACTCGCGAATCAGCTGGGCCACTGGCCCTGGCCGCGCTCAGCACATGCCATGGTCCTTGAGGCTTTGCATGCCGCTGGAGCACGCACTGTCGTTTTCGATATTCTGCTTTCTGAACCCGACATTTATCGGCCAGATTCCGACGCCCATTTTGCTGAAGTACTCGACCAAACAGCGCCAAATTTTTTAGCGTCACTCCTGTTGCCCACATCAGCTCCGACCACACCGATTCGCATCAGCGAACTGCCCAAAAGTTTGCTTATCGACCCTAATCCGGCATCCGATCAAACGATTAAAATCCTCCTCCCGATCATAGGCAACTTACACAAAAACCCGCCTGGATTAATCAATTTTACTGGTGATAGTGACGGTGTGCTTCGGCAATATCGGGCCTGGCAAGAGGTCAGCGGCACAAAAATTGCCAGTTTGCCCATGCAGCTCATGCGGCACCTCGCCCCAAAGACCCGTGTCCCTCAATCGTGGTATCTCAAGTACAAAGGCAATACGGTCACACCCTACGCAAGCGCGCCCTATCACCGCGTGTTCGCCAAAGTGATGGCAGGACAGCCGCTCGATGAATTTCACGGCAAATGGGTGATTATTGGGGCCTCCGCGTCTGGTCTTCATGATCTTCGCGCCTCTCCAATGGCCGCCATTCATCCTGCCGTCCATTTGTTAGGGACGGCCATCGACAACCTCAAAAACGGTGAATCGCTCAAAATCTTGCCAACCTCAGTCACATTGCCCCTGACCATTCTTCTTGCGCTACTCGTTTGGCAGTTCAGCGCCCGGGCTGACAGCTTTGATCGCCAGCTCAAGCAACAGATATTTCTATTCCTGACGTTTGGCGCCCTCGGCGGCTTTTGTCTGTGGACAGCCATCATCAGTGACCTGTTGCCAAATCTGGGACGGCCTCTGGCTGCGCTATGGCTACACCAAGTCGGCATCATCGCCTATTCCGGATTTCTAGAAAACCGGCGCGCCAGACATATTACTGCCATGTTTCAGCGCTTTCTTGATCCAAATGTCGTTCGGCAGTTAGTCCAACAAGGCCACTCCGAACACCTGATCCATGCGAAAGAGTGTGAAATTACTGTATTGTTCTCTGACATTCGCGGGTTCACCACCCTGTCCGAGCAACTGCCTGCCACTGAAGTTGTCGCCTTACTCAACCGTTATTTTTCAATGCAGACCGAGATCATATTCAAACATGGGGGCACACTCGACAAATTCATTGGAGACGCCATTATGGCTTTCTGGGGCGCCCCATTAAACCATCCCGATCACGCCGCCAAAGCATATCAGTGCG
>RFGJ01000087.1 GCA_003696665.1 Gammaproteobacteria bacterium
CTGTTTCTTGATGATGATACGGTCATTCTTCAGCAGGATTTCCTTTCGACTCTTCTGCGAGAGTTTGATGAACGGCCATCAAGTGATGCCCTTATCCCGCACGGACAGGCCAGTTTTGCCCTTATTGAGGGGCGTTACGACTATCACGAACCCTTCTTTATGACCAGCCGCTGTATGGCTTACCGGCGGCAGGTATTGGAGGACTTGGGAGGATTCGTGTCCGACATTATTGGCCAGGAGGATGTCGAGTTTGTGACACGTTTTTATATGGCAGGCAAGGCTGTAGGGCTTGCAGCAAATCTAAACTATTATCACCCACCCCTGCTGGTTCCAAACTATCGCAAGCCCCAGGCGGTAGGGCAGTCGTTTTACCGACTCAAAAAGCGTTACCCTTTGGCCATCTGGCTGATTCTGCTTATGAACTGCATGCGGCATGCCCCACTTTTGCTGCTTCCCTGGAAACGCTCTCGTGAAGCGGGACGTTTCGGATATGGTTTTTTGCTCGGGGTATGTCGTGGTATCAGATGTCGAGAAAATCTTACCTATACCTGAGTCGGAATTTCCCGCAGGCGGAAAACATAAATGAAAAGGCATCCATCGCTCAAGGCTGGTATCACCTCCCTCTTTGCTGTGCAGGCTCTTAATTATCTTTATCCATTGCTGCTGGTCCCTTATTTGGTTCGGGTTTTGGGGGGGGAGGGCTTCGGTTTGCTGGCCTTTGCACAAGCGATGGTGCATTACTTTTATTTGTTGACGGATTACGGTTTCAACCTTAGCAGTTCCCGCACCATAGCTGCATGTCGCGACGACTTGGTTACCTTGGAAGAGGTATTCAGGGCGACACTGTGGGCGAAAATTGTTCTGGTTGGCTTGGCGACCCCGGTGTTTTTGGCGATCGTTTTTTTGCTCCCTCCGTTTAGCAACCATGTTGCGTTGTTCCTGTTTTCTTTTCTAGGGGTTGTAGGCCAGGCCCTGTATCCTGCCTGGTTTTTTCAGGGAACAGAAAAATTTCATCTGCTGGCTTGGACACAGCTGGCTGCCAAGGGATTTGTGCTCTGTGCTCTTGTTGCTTGGGTGCGTTCTGAGGACGACCTTCTTTTGGCTACTTTGCTGCAATCTCTGGGAATGCTTGTCCTGGGGGCGAGCGGCCTTTTTCTTGCTTGGCGTGCAGCCAGCATATCGCTAGGTTTTCCGGGGATAAGATCGATTCATGCAGTGCTGCGCGATGGCTGGCCATTGTTTTTATCGACCGCCGGGAAGAGTCTTTATACGAACAGCAACGTTTTTGTGCTCGGTTTACTGACACCGCCGCAAGCCGTTGGATATTTCAGTGCCGCTGATAAACTCGTGAGAGCAGTATGTGGGCTATTCTCTCCCGTTGCCCAAGCTGTTTATCCGCGGATAAACGCCATGTTGGCAGAGTCGCGGCAGATGGCTGCAGATTTTATTCGGGTGCTTTTTTTTCGCTTTGCGGGAGTTGCCCTGTGTGTGTCGCTGTTGCTTTTTTTCTCTGCTGATCTGACGGTGCAGTTGTTGTTCGGTACAGACTTTCAGCGCTCCGCCGAATTGGTCAGGGTCTTGGCCCCTCTTCCCCTCATTATCGCCTTAAGCAACGTTTTTGGCATGCAGGTCATGCTACCCTTCGGATTGACACAGCAATTTAGTCGTATCCTGCTTGCTGCGGGTGTGTGCAACCTTTCTCTTGTTGTTCCACTTATCCTGTGGCAGGGGGATCTCGGAGCGGTTCTCGGAGTGTTGGTGACTGAAACCCTTATATCGGTGATGATGTTTCTGGTGCTAAGAAGGAACGGTCTGAACTTCTTTACTTTTGGGACGGCGAGGTTCACTTGACGTCAAGAGTGCGCCTAATGAATTCTGTTGATAACGCAGAGAGCATGAGCATATGCGCGGTCGTCGTGACGTTCAACCGTAAGGAGTGTCTGGCCCGATGTCTTGAGGCTTTAATCCGGCAGGACCGGCCGCTGAACAGAATCATTGTCATCGACAATGCCAGTACTGATGGAACTCACGAGATGCTTCAGGAGAGATTCCTGCCCGCTGTGGGGATATTGAGCTGTATCCGGCTGCAGAACAACATTGGGGGAGCTGGGGGATTTTTTGAAGGGATGCGGCGGTTTCTAGCCGAGGGCTGGGATTGGGTTTGGCTGATGGATGACGATGGATACCCCGATGCCTCAGCACTGTCAACGCTCCTGGCAGGGGTGCTGAGTTTTGATTTTTTAGTAGGGGGGCCGCTGGTAATCGATGTCGATGCGAGGGACAAGTTGGCTTTTGGTCTGGATCAAAATACCCACAGCCTGGCCGATGCTCTCGCTCAGGGAGAGATCATTGCTCAGCGGCTCAATCCCTTCAATGGGACACTCATTCACAGGCGGGTTGTTCAGAAAGTAGGACTGGTCAAGCGCGAGATGTTTTTGTGGGGGGATGAAAGAGAATATCTTTTTCGCTTGTTGAAAGAAAACGTGCCTTTTGCGACGTTTACGCGTGCACATTTTTATCATCCCACGGCCAAAGGCAGGTATGTCCCCGTACTCTGGGGGAGGCTTCGTCCTGTCTTGATCAAGCCTGAATCTCTTTTCCACATTTATCTGCGCAATCTTGGTTATCTTGATCGCCATTATCGCGGCACCTTAGGTGTTTTGAGCAGCCTGGTGCGATATAGCCTTTATTTTATCATGAATCGAAAATGTGACTTTGCAGGACTCCTGAAATTTTTCCGCTATTACGCCGATGGCTTTTTTGATCGCTACCGACTTCCCTCGTTGCCCGGGCCGAGGCCATGAAAATCAGTTTTATTGAGCCACATCTCGGGGTGTATGGCGGTATTCGCCGGATTGTCGAACTCTCCAACCGCTTGGTTGACAAAGGACATGAAGTCAGCATCTTCCATTCGGATGGCAGCCCTTGTCGCTGGCTAAAAAATAGAGCCAGGACGGCGCCGGCCGGCGATGTGCTCGATGAATCCCATGATGTCCTGCTGTTCAATGATCCGAACAGTCGGGATTATGCCCTAGTTCGCGAGGCTTCAGCCAAGCTGAAAGTTCTTTATGTCCTAGAGCTTTACGAAAAGGAACTGTTGAAAGATTTTAGGTGGCAACGTTTTCTCCCCTGGCATCGACGGATGCGGATTTTGTCCGCTTATCTGAAACTCGCTGACTTGGTGCTTGTCAATGCCACCTGGGAACAGATCTGGCTTAAGGAACATCTTGGAATACCAAGTGAAACTGTTCTGGGTGGAGTCGACTTCGATATGTTCCGTCCAGTAGAAGTACCTCGCAAGAGGGGGGATACTGTCCGTATTCTGTGTTCTGGAGACCCCAGGAAAAGGAAAGGTTTTAAATTTATCCAGACTGCGTTTGCCAGAGCTCGGAAAAGTTGTCCCAGGCTGACCTTGGACACCTACCATGGTAAAGGCTTGACACAAAAAGAACTGGTGGATGCCTATTGCTCGGCCGATATTTTCATTGAGGCGAGCACCCAGGCCGGTTGGAATAACCCAGTTGCCGAGGCGATGGCGTGCAAAGTTCCGGTGATTTGCACTGATATCGGAGGGGTGGCTGATTTCGCAATCCATGAGCGAACGGCGTTGCTGGTTTCTCCGGGGGATGTTGATGGGATGACGCAAGCAATCATCCGGCTGGCGACTGACAGGAGTTTGCGCCAACGTCTTGCCGAGCAGGCCTTTGAGCGGATCCGCTTGTTCCCTTGGAGCAGATGCGCCGACAGGTTAGAGGAAATCCTTCGGGATGCCTTGATGACAAGAGCGATACATGAGTAGTTCATTCAATTCAGCCTATGTGGGCTGTCGTCCGGATATTCAGGCCCTTATGCCGGAACGATTTTGCCGCGTTCTGGATCTTGGATGCAGTGACGGTAGTCTTGGGCGATCCATTAAGGAGAATCATCCCGGTGCAGAGATCGTTGGCATTGAGATTGATGAGCTTATGGCAGCCGTTGCAGAATGCCGCCTCGATCGGGTTCTTTGCGCTGACCTCGAATCCTTCACACCGACGAAGTATTTCTCCGCTGGATATTTCGATGTCATCATTTTGGCAGATGTCTTGGAACACCTCAGGGAACCCTGGACGCTTCTTGCCCAACTAAAGAATATCCTGCATGAACAGGGTCGATTGATCGTCAGTGTACCGAATGTGCGGTTTTATGAAACGATTTTTCAGTTAGTGGTCAGGGGGGATTGGCCGTTTCGGCCAAGGGGGATTCATGATCGTACCCACCTACGATTCTTTACGCGAAAATCCCTGCTTGCGATGCTGGATGAATGTGGATATGAGAAGCTCGAGCTTGAGAAAAATTTTCGAATATTCGAACAACCCAGAAGGTTGAACCGGCTGGGCAAGTTGTTTAGGTGGTTCCCGGGGAACGATCTGTTTGTCTACCAGTATCTCGCCGTTTGTCGCAAAAAAAGGGGGAGGGATGCAGGTTAAGGTCGCTGCACTTATTGTGACATATGGTGAGCGGAATGCTTATCTGAATCAGGTCGTGGCTGGCCTTCGCGAGCAGGGAGATCGGCTTAGTGAACTGGTGGTTGTTTTTAACGGCAATGCGATCCAAGCGGAGGCTTTTTCCGCCAGCAACGAGCATTTCCGTGTACATAAGGTTGTCCTCCCGTCCAACCAAGGCTCGGCAGCAGGGTTCAAGGCGGCTCTTTCTTATGCCTGGAAACATTCGTCGGCGGAATATTTCTGGCTGCTCGATGACGATAATCAGCCACAATTGGGGAGCCTTGAACATCTTCTTAGGGGGCTTGAACTGCTGGGGGGGAGCGAGGATGTTTTGATGCTCTCGTTGCGTCGGAACAGGCGCGAATTCCTACATACAGCCTGTTGTGGTGCCCCAGTGCGGATTCGACCGAATTCTTTTCATGGGTTTCATTTTAAGTCATTGGTCACACAACCTCGACTACCAGGGCGTAGCCATCGTCAGGATCCTTTGACTGCCGATCAGTTCCGCTTCATTATCGCTCAGGTGGAGTATGCCCCTTATGGAGGGTTGCTGCTTCACCGCGATTGGTTGAGGAGGGTAGGTTATCCAAATGAGGATTATGTGCTTTATGCCGATGACCACGAATTTACTACACGAATTGTTAAAGAGGGAGGTCGCATCTACCTTTGCCCGTTGAGTGAAATTCACGACCTTGAGAATTCATTCCATTGGAAAAATGAAGGCCTCGGTGGGCATCTGCTCTCTTCAGATGACGACCCTTTGCGGCTCTATTATGGCACGCGCAATCGTGTGCACATGGAACTCAATGGTTTTGTGACCTCTCGCGTCACCTATTTTTGCAATATCCTGACCTGTCTTCTGTTGTTATTCTGCTGGCAATTGCTGACAGAGCGCTGCCCCTTGCCGCTGGTAAAAAGACTAGCCTTGGTGATTGAGGCAATAAAAGATGGTTGGACGAACCGTCTTGGATTCAACGCGAAGTATGTGCTGCCCTGACTGGTGAGATGAAGCATGAACATCCTTCATGTCGGTTGGGGATTCATCCCCTGGCGTTCTGGAGGGCTAGCGACCTACGCCCATGACCTCATGGACTACCAAGCCGAACAGGGCTGGCGGGTTGATTACTTTTGCGCCGGTCGCCACTATCCTTTCGGTCGGCCATCGACCTTGAAAGAATGGCACCGTGGAAAAATCCGGGTACACGAGATCATCAATTCCCCCATTTTACACGGCGGGGACCGTGGGACCTTGAGGCCGGATCTGGAACTCACAGAGGCAGAAACTGAAAAGATGTTTATCCAAACAGTTGAAAAAGTGAAACCGGATATCCTGCACATTCACGAACTGGCTGGGTTGCCATCCTCTTTGATCGATCTGGCTAAGGAACGTTTTGGCCTGCCTATCCTAATGACGCTGGCCGATTATTTCTTACTCTGTCCGACTCTTAAACTCTTTGATGTCTCTGGGCATTTGTGCATGAGCGTGGATCTTGCCTCCGATTGCCTGCAATGTTGTGCCGGTGCACCGAAAAGCAGGAGGGTCAGCGAGTTGAGGACGTTGACCTATCGTCTTAAACCTTATGTTCTAAAATTACCCGAAAGCATTCGCCTTTTTATAGCTAAATCACTTCATGTGACTGAACGTCGAGCGGAGGTGACAGGAAAAAACAGGGCTTTTGTTCAACGCAGGAAGACCAATCTGGAACGTCTTGAAAAGATCGATGTTTTGGTTGCTCGGTCAGCAAGGGTGGCTCAGCTGTATCAGCAGCATCTGGGGGATAAGAAGCGGATTGAGGTTTTGAATCCAACCCTCAGACATATTGATCAGATCAAGCCAAGTGTTCGTAAACATACGAGTCGCCCTATTAGGTTTGTGACTCTGAATGGACTAGCCTCTGTCGCCAAGGGAGGGGAGGTGCTTCTGAGGGCTGTCGAGCTGCTCAGTGAGCGCGGCTATGGGGAGCAATTTGAACTGATTGTATTTGGTGGGTGTTCAGCTGTGTTTCGCGGTCGCCTTGATAGGCTGAAAAATGTCAACTATCGTGGACCTTATCGTGCTGCTGATCTGGATCATCTTCTGGAGGGGATGGATGTCGGAGTCGTCCCATCGGTCTGGGAGGAGGTTTTCGGGTACGTCGGTCCTGAGATGTTGGCGAAAGGGATCCCCGTAATCGGTAATGCCGTCGGTGGAATCACAGAATATGTGATTGAAGGTCAAACCGGCTGGCTTAACCGTTCAAGCACGGCAGAGGAACTGGCTGGCATAATGGCAGGGCTGATCGATAACCCAGATCGGGTCACTGCTGTCCATGCGGCAATCGTCCATCAACCACCTTTGCAGACATATGCTGACCATTTTCTTTCCCTGGTCCGGTTGTATGAAAAGGCGGCCGGGAACCCTTTCATGAGATAACGGGACTTATTCCTTATGAGGATTGTAGTTCTCGGCTCCGGCCCCACCGGGCTCGGTGCCGGTTGGCGGCTGAATCAAAGCGGGCATGATGACTGGAGGTTGTTCGACCGCATGGATCGTATCGGTGGTCTTTCAACCTCTTATGTCGATGAGGCAGGTTTTACCTGGGATGTCGGCGGCCATGTCCTCTTTTCCCATTTTGAGCTGTTTGACGGGGTCGTCGAGAAGGCGCTTGGTGGGGACTACTACAGTCATGA
>RFGJ01000088.1 GCA_003696665.1 Gammaproteobacteria bacterium
CCCGGCCATTCTCAGCAAACAAATCAATGACACCCCAGAAAGCTCTCTGTGTGGCCTTGAAGCGATCAATTAAATATCCGTAGAACGACAACAGAGCTAAAATTGAAAATGCCAAAACCAATTGTAATTGGTGTGGGTGATCAGCTAGTTCATCTGTGCCCGCGCTCAAAACCATGACCCCGAGCAATGCGAACACGAACGCAGTACTTCTCATAAGCTTGGACTGCATTTCGTGCCCTCGCACAATCTGCAGGCTATCGGGATTATGTTTCATCAGCTGCAACTTGCTCCACTGGTAGGCATTCATGGCGAATTCTGCATCGTATCTGCCGAGATACATGGCTTTCAAACGCTCGGCGAGGATCACGGCGTAATCCGGATGACGGCCAAACAATATCCCGGAAACCTTCCGCAATATGGGATGCACACGTGCTTTTCCTCTGGCAAGGCGGAACCGGATTTGTCCCCAAGTCGATGCGTTCCTGAGCTTATCGTAAACCCTATCCAGCAACCTCGCCACAACAAAAACCAGATGCCCCAGGAAATAGGCAACAACCAAGAGCACATAGCCATTGTCCAAGTCGAGTGGTGCAAACGCCCCCACCCAATACGCAGACGCAAAAAAGACAAGAAACAATCCGGGCAATAATGTGGCCAGGAAATCAACCGTCTTATCAAAGAATCCAGTTAAATCAAACCTCATTGCCGCCCCCTATGTGGTTTAAGCATAGCATCAACACGAGGATCTGGTTCAAAACAGCGAATCGCATGCTAAGATGCTTTACCGATGCGCGAGGATCCGCCAAGCACTCATTGTAATGCATTTGTAGCCTGTGGATGATTCACTATTCCATTAGGACAACGAGCTCCATTATCTGCGCCGCCGCAACCAACGCGGGGGACGATTTTCGCCATGAGAAAAGATACTGAATACCGGACAACTCCAAAGGGTCAAAAATCCACGCGTGGTTCCAGTGTCAATTGAAGCGTCTTTGCTAATGCTTGCTACAGAGTTGGCTTGGCTTTGGCGTAATGATTAGCAGCCGACTGGTCTCTGATTGGACAGCTATTGGCGGAGTATTGGCAAGGCTTTGATCGAAAAACACGGGATTACGTTCGAGCATCTCCTATGGGCTAGAATGGCACTATCGGGAGCAGATTTACCGGGCCCGAAGGTCTGGAAAACCCATATAAGACAAGGCCTTCCCATATCCCACCACCCACTACGTTCAGGCCGAAACACTCTCATAACCCGAAGGTCGTCGGTTCAAATCCGGC
>RFGJ01000089.1 GCA_003696665.1 Gammaproteobacteria bacterium
ACGCGCGATGTGTTCGAGATAGGGCAGGTTTGTGATCTCTCCGGAGGGAATCTTGAAGACCGAAACGCCCAGATGGTCGAGAAAGTCCGCGCATGTTTCATCAAAAGGCGTGGACATGAAGAGGATGCCCCGATCCTGACAATAGGTGAACAGACGTCGATGCGCCTCCTCGTCAAGCTCCAGCCGGCGCAACATCTCTAACTGGGAGCCGGCGCCATTGGTGTTGCGTTGCTGGTACGCGGCCTGGGGTGCGTCCGCCGTCACCAGCCGCTCTGCCCGAAAAGTCTGAAACTTGACCGCGTCCGCGCCGGCCTGCACAGCCGCATCCACCAACGCGTAGGCCAGGTCCAAACGCCCATTGTGGTTGACGCCCGCCTCGGCAATGATGAAGGTCGGCTGCCCTTCCCCCACCAGGCGACCATCAAGTGACAACACGTGCATATTCATAAGACCACGCTTTTTCAAAAGCAAACACAGCCTTGGACTTTTCCATCTCCCAAGTAGATGGGAAGACAAGCGACATGCGGCAGGACAGCACTTCACTTCCTCGTAGACGACTCTGATATCATTGTCTATTCTGACTACCAAGGATGGCATTGTCAGCTAATATCTATTATGTAACCCCTGCGTAAGACCCTCTTACCGATGTCCAGGACCACCTATACGGCCAATATCAGGGGGTGAGCTCCTAGTACCATGATAATGTGAGTGCTGTCTTTTTATCCGTCGATGTACAGGACAGAGTGCCACACATCCAAACTGACAGAGAGTGAAACTATGTATCCTCATCAACATCGAATCAGTCAGCAGTACCGCCAAACCCAAGTCATGACAGCCGATCCGTTGCAGTTGGTGATCATGGCCTACGATTTGGCCATCGTGGGTTGCCAAGAGCGGAATCTACTAAAAGTAACAAGCGCACTGGACGCATTGAAGGATGCCCTTAACCATGAGGAAGGTGGTCAAGTCGCTGCGAATCTTCTAAGTCTGTACTTGTATTTGGCAGATGAGGCGCGCTCGGGGAATTTCGAGCAAGTGGGTGAATTTCTCAGGGAACTCCGCCAAACTTGGGCAACGGCTCGTCAGCAAATCATATTGCAACCCGAAGAGTCGCCCGTGTTGGAGATGGCTGCCTAACCATATGGGCCATCTCCTAACATCATACCGCTACTCTGGGAGATGTGGGGAAAGGAGTAATGATGAACAACATCGACGCCGCATTCAAAGGTGCAGCCGGCCTGACGAGGGACTACTATGAGGCGCTCGTTGCTGCATCGCTTGCCCCACAAAAATTGGCCATTACTCGGGCAAAACAACGCCAAGACGAACTTGAAGTGAAAGCTGCCGTCTATGACGACTTGGAGTCCAAACTTAACTCTCTGAGTAGTGCTGTAGATGCCTTACGGCAAATCTCCGGCGAGGACTCCGTCTTCGATTCCAAAAAGGCTACGAGCAGTGACACTTCATATGTAACAGCAACGGCAACGTCCGACGCGGCCGACGGCTCCTACGAGATTCATGTAGACAATTTAGCAGTTAAGCACCGGGTATGGAGCGATCAACAAGCTTCCGGATTCACGCTCGATCTGGGGGGCACGGGAAATACGGCCCAATTCAAAATCCGCTCCGGCACAGATCCCAACAATGACATTACCGTCACAGTAAACCACGGCGACACGCTGGAGGACATCCGAGACGCCATCAACCAGGCGTTCAGTGACGCTATCGACGCAGGCACAATCACCGAAGACTACGGAGTCACAGCGAGCGTCGTGGACAACCATCTAGTCATCGAATCCGACTCAACTGGGACCGCGTATGCTTTAGCTGCCAGCGATGTCAGCGGTACGGTCCTGGAAGACCTGAACATCGTTGCCGGGGCTGGAGACACGGATGCAGACAGTAATGGCTTTGTTGACAGCAATGAAACAAATGCCGAAGATGCACAGTTTACCGTGAATGGTATCAATGTGACGCGTAGCGCCAATACAGACCTTGATGACGTGATCACAGGGGTCACATTGAACCTGACCGGCGAACACGGCACGTCCAACACCGACGCAATTACTTTGACAGTCGCACCAGATACTGGCGCTGTCACCACGGCGATTAATTCATTTATCAGTTCACTAAATAGTCTCACATCTTGGCTCGACAACAAGACTGGGGTGAAGGAAAATAGCGACGGCACCTATACGCGAGGAGTTCTCTCTGACGACTTCAGCTTGCGTAGTCTACGGCGAACGCTGGTTCAGACAGCCTTTGCCACCTGGGACGATGCCCCGGTAAACGCGACGTATACCCGCCTCGATGAAATAGGTTTGGAACTTGGGGACGGTCTAGTTGCTTCTTTGGCTGATTCAAGTGCTTTAGAAAGTGCGCTATCTAGCAACTACGACGAAGTAGTCAGCCTCTTTGATGGTGTCATGCAGGACGTAGCTACGGTTCTATCGCCGTACACAGAGGGCACCGAGACATTAGTGGACAAACTTCAAGAGGCGGCTGATACAGCGTTGGACGACCAAAACAGCAAGATCGACCGATTGGAATCAGCATTAGAGCGGCGCGAGGAGATTCTTCGAGACCAAATCGCTCGCCAGTTTGCGGCTATTTCCAGCTACAACGACCAGGGACGGTTCATCGTCTCCAGCATGTTCAATACATTTGGCTAAAATGCCTGCCGAACAATGTGAATCCGAATTTCTGACAGGAGAACCAAGGACGGAGATCCAAAGCGTGTGAATGTAAATGAGGACGGAACTCGATGATATACGAAATTCGGTTTAGCCTTACTCGCGCGAGGTGGAGGGTACTATTCCTCCTCATCGCGCTTATTTCTTTCTCTCTTAGCGGCTGTGCAGCCAATGGCGAAAAGAAACCTACGGTCAGAGTACGGATTCGACCCAATCATGTCGCTGCACAAGGTCCGCAGAACCGGTTCGCAGAGAGCCTAGCAACGCCAACCCCTTGGGTCCGCACGGAGAAGCCCGATACGACGGCCTCAAGCAAAGATATCACCGAACGCGTCATCAGTGAGGCGACGGGCCAACCAACACCCGAGCCCACACCGACCCTTCCGCCAATACCACTTGGCCGTCCAGAACGGATTATTATTCCATCTATCGCGGTTGACGCAAAGGTGGTGCCGGTAGGAACCGATGTAGATCGGATTGGAAACCAATGGTTTCAAAAATGGGAAACTGCATCGTACGCAGCTGGTTATCATGAAGGCTCAGCCCTGTTGGGAGAAACAGGCAACACCGTCATCTCGGGTCATAACAACATTGATGGCGCAGTCTTTCGAGACCTATACCAGGTGCAAAGTGGAGACACTGTTCAACTCTATGCCGACGGCTTTCGGTATGACTACGTAGTAGAGGATCAATTCATTGTTCGAGAAGCTGGAACGCCCCTTGAACAACGAATCCAGAACGCGACCTGGATTCAACCTACGCTCGATGAGCGTGTGACCTTGGTGAGTTGCTGGCCGCCGACAGGAAATGACTATCGGGTGATCGTAGTTGCACGTCCTCTTCGTCAGGGTCTTGCAGAACAGCAGGCCCAACACCCCGATCAGACAAACTGACACCCATTCAAGCATAATCGCACGGGACGTCACACTATTGATCTGCCGATGACTCAAAATCATAAACCTCCTGGTGTAGACAACTGTAGTCGCTGACGGTACACCAGGAGGTTTATGATTTTCGGAGACTCAATTCTCAGTGGGTCAAGTTAGTCCAGAAGAATCGTCATCGTAGAAAGTCAAGTAAACTGCGAGGAAGAATACGGGCAGATGTAGCAAGACTCATCTCATAAGCCTGTTGTTCTGCATTCATCTCAGCGATAGTCTCTGCCATGTCAGCGTCGACAAGCTGACTATAAAGGCTTTTCAAGTCGACGGTGCGTTGCTGTAGGCGCTCTAGGGTGCGATCTACTCGCTGCATACGCGCACCGATAGAACTTTGAGCAGCGTGAAGGTCGGCGGTCACATCATCCACATTCTCAAGAAAGTTTTGGATTCCTGTAATATCGTTGCTGATCAAGGCCTCTTGCAACTCCTGGAGACGAGTTAATCCATTTAAGAGACCACCGTGATCCCCTTCTACACCTGTTACATTGACAGCCATAGTTTGACCAGGCTCCACCATGTGTCGGATTGCCTGATTATCACCCTGGTAGACTATGGTATTGCCATCTTTCTCGAATGGCTGCGTGCGCACTTGGTGGCCAGAGAAAAGATAGTATCCACCTTGACTCGTATTCGCCACGGCAAGTGCGTTCTCTAACAGTCCCCCGATCTGAGAGCCAATCGCAACCCTCTCGTCCTGGGAATTCGTGTCATTGATTGCACGCATAGCCAGATTCCGCGCCGTGATCAGCAGATCATTAAAGCTGCTCAGAGCGCTGTCTGTGCCATTCAACCAATCGCGGCTCGTCTGCAAATTGTTTGTCTGGTTTTCCACCGCGCGCAACTCACTGGCAAGCGTCATAGCCCGCTCCACATCGGCAGGATCATCTGAGGAACGAAGCAATCTCCGCCCTGTCGCGACTTGTGTTTGGGCGTCGCCCAGTCGCGTTCGACCCTGCTGGAGCTGATACAGAGTATGTTCTACAACCATCCGATCGGTAATACGCATACGCTGACTACTCCTGTCCGCTGTTTAGCGACCCACGATCCCCATGCGATTGATCACCTGATCTAGCATTTCGTCTACAACATTTATGATACGGGCGCCGGCTTGAAACGCCTTTTCGTAGCTCAACAGATTGGCAACCTCTTCGTCCATCGAAACGCCACTGATCGCTTGACGTCGATCTGTAAGATGATTCATTACGAGTTTACTCGACTCACTACTCGCAGAAACGTGCTGGATACGTAGGCCGAGATCAGTGATGTTGCTACGAAAGAAGCCATTGATGGACACCGTAGGTGGATCTCCGCCCATTGACGGCTGGGTCGCAAGCTGAGCGATCGACAGCGCCACTGAAATATCCCCGACGCTATTGGGTTCACCAGCAGTCGCTATACTGGCAGGAGCATCAAATAGAGCTGGGTTGACCGCTAGTGTCGCGGCATCCTCACCTACCCAGAAGTCCAGTCCAGTTTCACCGTTAAGCCCATATCCCTCTCGGTGCAACTTATTCACATTTTCCGCCAAGCCCATTGCTAGTGTATTTAATTGATCCAAGATTCCTGGGATTGTTTCGTTGCGCATCTCCAACAATGCTTTCAGCTCTCCGGACGTGGTATGAACGGCTGCCCCGTTACCCGTCCATATGGGCTGAGACGATTCATCCAAATCGATCAGGCGTTGCCCACCTTCATCTACGAGTGCATAATTGCCAATGGTAATCCTTGCTAACCCACTTTCATCCACAGCCAGACGGAAATCCGTAATGTCTGATAGCTCAAAAAGCAAATCATCTCGACGCTGCTCCAATGCGATTGCCCCTCCCGGTCCACCAGCACGGGCATTCGCCTGCACGATTTGTGTGTTTAGATCTGCTATTTCCGCAGCGATGTCGTTGATACGGTCTACCCGGGAACGGATCTGGGCACCAAGATTATCTCGCAGCTCAGAGATAAAACCATGTGCTTCGTTAATTGTTGCCGCCAGCTGGTTGCCGGTTTGAAGGAGGGCTATTCTGGTCGATTCCTCCACTGGCCGGACGGTCAGATCCTGCCACGCAGCCCAGTACGCATCCAAGCTTGCACTGATGCCGGTTCCACTCGGTTCAGTGAGCACGGATTCGACATCTCGCAGCAAATTTTCACTCGTGCTTGCATGTTGCTGTATACCCCGCTGTCGACGGAGCTGTTCATCGATGAAAGGGGTGACAAACCGGCTGATTCCCTGAGCATGGACGCCATTACCCATTAACGGCGGATTGATCACGCCCGAAGGACCGCTCAGTTCCCGGAAATTGACACGCTGTCGTTGATATCCAGGTGTGTTGACGTTGGCTATGTTCTGGCTAGTCACATCGATGGCCCGTTGATGGGCCATGAGTGTGCTGATGCCAATTTGAAGTCCTCGAAAGATGCCACTCATATCCGGTTCAAATCCGTTGATCTAATTTACTGGCCGGCAGATCCTCCTTAACTGGTCGGCCGGCGTAATAATGACTGCTCGGATCAATCAGCTGTCGGGTCAATGCAGCTGCCAACTGGATATTCGTCTGCACCATCTGAGCATTTACGCGTTGCACAGCGGCTGCTTTCTGCGCGCTGGCTTGCAAATCTCGCGAACGGGCTGCTAGCCGCTCCGAATCGGCCTCTGGTAGTTTCTCAAGTAATGTGGCAAGATCGTCTGGTGCAGAATCTTCAGATAGGCTGTGTGCGAGTGCATCTACAGCCGCGATACGTTCCTCTTCGAGAAAATAAAGCCGCCGCGCAAGGTGCGCTTGAGTGAGAGAGGATCGCACGAAACCAGGGCCATCCCCTTGGCGCAATGCTTGCTGTTGTTCTTGCGCACAGGCTGCTAACTGAGTGCAAGTCTCTTCCTGGTCCATCAAAATCTTGCACAGTTGCTCCAAGTGGACCTCACGAGCAGCAGGTCGATTGTTCGGCGGAGTCAGTGCTGGCCGAGCCGGCATGGAGCCCTCCTCAAAGCAGTCGAATCAAACGAATCGTACCGGTATACAATGTACAGACAGCCAGGGATAGGTCACGAACAACCTATGCCGCGTCAGATGGCTTCACATACAAAACTGAAGCCTGCGTGTCGGGACCCTGCACGAGTCAATCAGATTCGCTCTGTAGAAGGAGGGTGCTTGCAAGAAGCGAAGCGGCTCTCTGCATCAATGAGAGGCGGTTAGAACAATTCCTTCATGAGAATCGTGGCAAGGTCCTCAACCGGCGGCTGATATTTGCCGTTTTGCACCTGTTCGCGCAGTGCAGCAAGGCGCGCTGCTGACGTACCTTCTGCGTACTTCACTTCCTCAACAACACGCTGTAAAAACTGTGCGTTTTGGGACAATTCCACCGAGTCAGATGTGGCAAGCGATGCACCAGATGTCGAATCCGATCCGTTGCCTTGGGATCGCTCCACATGCCCAGGAAGAAGCGACTGCAGGGGGTGGCTGTGAGAACCTGTGATTTTCATTGAATCCTCCCGCTCCGTATGAGCATCAGTGTTCAGTAGAAACCTTCGTTCGGCTGAGAGGCAGCGCAAACATAGTGCAAGTTGGCAGCTCCGCCGAGGTATCTACGCTCCTTATATGGATATCGGCACAGATGGTTCTCCTGAACAGCCTCTTTCTAGGACAGTCATACGCAGACGCCCTCTCCAGCGTTTCCATCAAGCAGAAGGCATTTCATTGGCTAGCTTGAAAATCTGATCGGCTACACCAAGTGCACGCAAGCTCAATGAATAGGCTTTCTGGGTTCGCAACATTGAGACCATTTCCTGACCAAGATCAACATTGCTGCGCTCCAGAAAGCCATTCAACAGAAGGCCGCGTCCCTCCGTCCCTGGCTGGCCCAGTTGTGCAGGACCACTGGCGAGTGTTGCTTCAAAGCTATTGTGTCCGACGTTGAGCAGGCCGTCAGGATTCGCAAAACTCGCCAATTGGATGACGCCAAGTTCTTGGGGCGGTTCTTCCGGATCGGCCATCAGCCCAAGGACGCGCCCTTCACTATCAATATATGTTTCAACAACATTTTCGGGGATTTCGATTTGTGGGTTCAAGAAAAAGCCCTCACTGTTAACAAGCCGACCTTGGGCGTCACGTTGAAAATCCCCAGCACGCGTGTAGAGAACACGCCCCTCCCGATCAGTGATTTGGAAAAACCCATCGCCGTTGATAGCGAGATTGAATGGCTGATTTGTCCGTTCCAAAGGACCCTGCACGAACCGATGTGTGGTTTGTGTGAGCACCGTGCCCAGCCCCTCCTGGATGGTGTCGCCAGGTTGTGCTTGTTCGAATAAATTCGCATCCTGCCGCGAGAGTGCAACTTCTCGGATGACTGATTGAAACCCCGCTTGACTTGCCTTGAATCCGACGGTGTTGGCATTGGCCACATTATGGCTGATCATATCTATGTGTCGCTGTTGGCTAAAAATCCCACTGCCCGCAACCATCCATAACTGGTTCAGATTCGTCGGCATCGTCTATACTCCTTGATCAAGGCAAAGAATTGCCATAGCGAGCACCTTGTTGCCCATATTCAACGGTCTGCAACAGGCAACGTGAATTTATACCTGCCCCACACTCAAGGCGCCACTGAGAGCTTGGTCTTGAATTTGCAGCGTCTTTCGACTTGCTTCGTAAAGCCGCAAAATCCGCATCATCTCTAGGATCTGGGCATCTTCGTCCACATTGCTGCCCTCTAGGTACCCCTGATGCACAGTCGCGTTCCCCGGCGGACCGGGGGCAGCTTCTTCCGCTCGATATAGATTCCCATTTTCTCGCGCCAGGCCTTCTCCGTTCGGAAAACCGGCGAGCCCTAATTGTCCGACCAAATCATCTCCAACAAGTATGTAGCCTTCTCCAGTCACCGTGACGGGACCTTGAGGCAAGGAAATAGGCTGCAATTGTGCATTCAAGACGAAATAACCATCTCGGGTAACAAGACGTCCTAATCCATCCCGATGAAAAGAACCATCGCGGGTATATCGTTCGCCCTGCGGTGTTTGCACTCGGAAAAACGCATCCCCTTCGATAGCAAGATCCAAGGGTCGATCGGTGACTTTTAGAACGCCTTGAGAGAAGTCAACAATTTCCTCAGGCACAAGCAAACCGTGCTCAAGAGAACCCACGCCACGCACGAAAGCAGCCTTCTCAACGTCATACTCACCTAGCCGCTGCAGTTCATACGCTTGGTGTGTAGTGAGCACTTGCTTGAAGCCAGTCGTCTGCAGGTTTGCAAGATTATGGGCCAAGCGCGTTTGATGGAGTGTCGTAGCTCGAAGGGCAGCACTTGCCGTATAGATACCCCGAATCACAAATCCCTCCCGGCCCGTTTGTTCTTGTGAACCGTGCGCCCATCAACCTTGAGTATTTCGGAATTCGTCCATTTGGCGTTACGAACTAGCCACCCGAACAAGAAACCCCCTCCCAGCAGAACCCCAGAAAAGAGTACGAGTTGTAGCATTCTTGACAGTGGCTTGCCCCCCGTCACCGGCAGGAGGGCCGGGACATTCGCCGTTGTAGGTGGTAACGCTTCTGCGTTTGGCAGACGACCCGCCAGGGCAATCGCGTCGCTGGGCTGAGCATCAACTTGCTCCGGGCTTTCGAGGGTTACCAGCACCCAAGAAAAATTCTCTGAATATGGTAAGTCAGCCACGTGTTGATCGAGGGAAGCAGTACCATCTGTAGAATACTCTAGTGCTCCCACCGGCAAATAGGAGCCATCCACCTTTTGCAGCCAGGCAAAATAGACCTGATCTGGCGGAGGCGCGGGCACGTTTTGAATCATGACCCGCACCTGCTCATCGTTTGCTGCAAGGACCGCGACTCCACGCCCATGTGCAGCCGGCTCCCAAGTGGCCCGAAATGGTAAATGATCTAAAAAGACTTGCACCGGGACGCCATTCGCGAAAGCGGTTTGTGCAAGAAAAAGGGATAACAGCCAGCTCACGATCCAGACCAACCATCGCCGAAGAGGCTGCACTCTTCCGGGCTGCCCCTGGGGGAAGGCCTGATACCTGGCACAGGTCTTATGCATGACTTTGGTCAATCTTTGACTTTGAGATGGGATGATCGGTTGATTATTCATCCGAATACTCCACAGTCGTCGCAAACTTTTATGGCGCTTTTATCATATTGTCCGGAACAGGGGAAGGCCATAATAAGTCGATAGGCGGTTTGTCAATCTTGCGTAACCTTCTTCCAAGACTGCTCAACCTGCCATATTGACTGCCTCGCGGAACTGGAGCAGAAGACGCAGCTCTTCGGTGCCAAGACCAGTTTGTCGGGCGATATCCACAAGAGGCACACCTTGGCCAGCCAAGTCCAGCGCCAAGAAATGAGGATCAAGCTTGTGCTCCTCTACAACGCATTCAATTTCTGCTTCGCTCTCCCTGGGAGACGAATCGGACTCTGCTCCGCCCTCAAGATCCACCAGTTTGTCCTTTTCTAGATGGGGTGCATCAATCGATGCCGCATCTGGTGCAGAGCTTTCTGGCTCTATCTCCTCTGTGATCGAGAGATCGACTCTACCAAGATCGGATCCCTCTGGCCGAGTCGGTGACGCCTCGAGCCTTGACAAGCATTTATCCATCTCTTCATAGAGGTAGCGGCTGGCCATAACGATTTCATCGATCAACTCACCTACCTGGCGTTGCCGGTCCTGCATGACCGCCTCTTGTTCCGCCAGACGCTGCTCCACCTTCTGCACCTGCCAGTAGGCCCATAAGCAAGTAATGGTTGCTGTGATGATGAGGATAAGAAAAGCGATTGAATACATGGTCCCTCCTGTTTTTCACGCTGCCGGATCGTCAGGACGTGAACGAGGATTCAAGCGACGATTATGATTCGCAGCAAACAGCTCTGACCAACGCCGCCGTATATGAACCCGTGCCTGTTGCTGTACGAACTCAGCAACGGATGCTGGACACGAATCGTCTAAGTCATTGACATCGTCAACTCCATCCTCCTCAGGTTCGGCAGAAGACGGCGGTGGAGGCGCCATCATTGCTTTCAAGTTCAATACTGCTCGTGCATGTAATTGACAGACGCGAGTCTGGCTAATGTCCATGACTGTCGCCACTTCCCGCATGGTTAGCCCTTCGAAATAATACAAGGACAGCAAGATCTGTTCTCGCTCAGAAAGGGACCGGATCGCCTGCACGAGGCGCTCGCGCAATTCCTCTTCTTCCACTCGATCCATTGCTTCGGAAGCTTGAGGATCCTCTATCACATCTGCCAGGTGCAGGGGTTGACTGTCGGCGCCGCTTTCCCGGACAGGCTGGTCAAGACTAACGATCGCGAAGCTCGCATCCTGAAGGACCTGCTGATATTGCTCAAGTGTCAGCCCGATCGCCTCAGCCACTTCGTGATCCTCGGGCACTCGCCCAAGCTCAACAGTCAACCGTTGAATCGCTTCCTTCGCTGCACGCACTCTTCGAGGCGCCAGCCGCCCCAGGGGATCGATCTGGCGCAGAGCATCCAAGACAGCGCCGCGTATACGCAAATTCGCAAACGTCTCGAAGGTGATGCCCCGGTCTGGCTCAAACCGTTCCACCGCATCCATCAAGCCCAACACACCATAATTTAGCAAGTCCTCCCATTCGATTGGGCCGTCCGGACGCAAACCCATGCGACCTACAACCTTCTTTACCAATGGCGCATAGTGCAAGATCAACTTTTCCCTGAATTCAGGACGTCTTGTCGCTGTATATTCTTGCCACAACTCTGCGATTTGTTCAGAGCTGTCTGATGACGGCTGTGTCATATCCACTCTTGCACCTCGGCATAGAAACGACGGAGCGAATCCCCGCCGCATTGTACAGAGTTGTACTCACCCGAACCCAGCAGTCAGGTGTTCGCGCCCGCAACCATCCTTCGCAAGCTGGAAGCCTGATCATCATGTGACGGCTCCGGATAGTGGCCGGGAACGGCTGAGCTGCTCTCTGCTTCATCCAGGGTGGATGCATCCTCTAATGGCTCTGTATCTGGAACAGATGGCTCGGGATAAACTGTTTCACGCTGTGACTTCGAGCGCCGGGATTGGGCTTGCTTCTCAAGCGCTTCCGCCTGGGCCGCCCGTTGTGCTTCCACAAGGCGTTCATAACGGCGGACATGGAGGGGAATCACAACGAATGTGAGAAACGCCACACTCAGCATCGCCGAACCAAGTAACGCGATAAAGAAACGCAAAAGGGCATCTAGAACGCCACCTCCATTGAGAAGGGTAAGCAACCCAATCAACAGGCTGAAAGCTAGAATCGCATAGTACACATAATTCCATGTAGCCGGCCCAAAAGGCGGGGGAGGAGGCACCTGGAATCTTTCGTCCTGCTCGCTCGATGGGGACGGAGCCCCGTTCCCGATAGGCATTCCTCTCTGCGAAACACTCATTCTTCAACCTCGCTTCACATTTGTCCAGCAATCCCTAGGCAGCAGCAAACAGATGTGCGGTTTGCATAGGCCGGGCCGCCATGGTTGAAGCCAACGGCGAGGCGGTTCGACCGCCCAATGAGGCGCTCAGTCGCTTTTGCGCTCGTTGAACGAGCCAGTTTCCCAGTTCTTCATTGCTGGCAACCCGAATGTCCTCAGGAACTCGTTGTCCTGTCGTCACGTAGGACAAGGGCAGTTGGCGATCTGCAAGGAGGGCGCAGGCAGACCCAAACGTAGTCGTTTCATCTACTTTCGTCAGAACCAGGCCACGAAGAGGAGCGACTGAGAAGCGTTCAACAATACGCCGAGCGTCGGGAAGTGGAGTGCCGGCGGCCAAAGCAATCTGAACATGTGGTTCATCCAGAGCAGCAATAAACGAGCGTAGCACCTCCAACTGCTCGGTGTCGGTTGGACTGCGGCCTGGAGTATCGATCATGATAATCGCCTTATC
This sequence comes from Gammaproteobacteria bacterium, assembly GCA_003696665.1. NCBI lineage: Bacteria > Pseudomonadati > Pseudomonadota > Gammaproteobacteria > Gammaproteobacteria bacterium. The sequence goes on from RFGJ01000089.1 coordinate 12,518, forward strand.
TTGATGTTTCGCGACATGGGCGGCCAAGTCTTCTGGTGTGTATGCAACATCAAGCGGGGCGCGAATAAGATCGCTGTATGTCCGTAATTGCCCAACTGCCCCAATTCGGAAGGTGTCAGCGGTGACGAGTGCAAGAGGCAACTGACGCTGTACGCTGAATTGGGCAGCTAGCTTCGCAATCGTCGTTGTCTTCCCTACGCCAGTCGGTCCGACAAGAACAAAGACCAGCGGCGCTCCGGGTTTGCCAGGGCGCAAGGGACCATGCACAGGAGGCAGTTGACCCGTCAAGCGCTGGGCAATAGCGGCAGCGACCATCTCCTGGCGTGCGAGCGCCTGGGGCGTCAGCACCTCATCCAGATCCGCCAGCAGTTCATCAACCACAGTGGCGGGCAGAAGGCAATCCACAAGCGCTTCACGCCAGCCCAGCAAAGCTTCCGGGAGGCCGACAGAACCCTGCATCTGTCGTTGTAACAGTTTACGAATGTACGCGACTTCCCGACGAAGCGTTTCATAGTCTTCTTTCAGAGATCCGATTGCACCAGAGGAATCGGCTGATACACGATCTGAACTGTCGACAGAGGGTCGAGCTCCGCCCGGAGAGGACCATCCTGATGCTCCGCCTGTGAAGTAAGGTCGAACGTTTGCGACATCCGCCGGAATGGGCGCGACTGCTCGACGCAAAGAGTTCGGGGGTGGAGGCTCTGAGGCCACAGTGATCTCCACCATCGTTTTTGAACGTCGTCCTCTTTCATCTGGAAGACGAACTTCACGCTGGTGCAGAAGAACTGCGTCCTGACCCATCTCTTCTTGGGCGTGAGAAAATGCTTCCTGTAGCGTGTCTGCTCGGTAAGTTCGCACGTTCATCGCTAGCCTCGCTCCTAACTCGGGATATCAGTCTGTCCCCTTCATTGTCCTGGCATCCAAACAGGATCAACATTCTTAGCGTGTGGTTTTTGTGTAACCGTTCCGTTGGTCGTGTACAGCGAGAAGATAGATCTCGTCAGATATTTTATGCCAACACACTTCCCTCCAGCTCAACCATGCCTTCCGCCCGGACCTCAAGCTCTGGGGGAAGTTCACTAAATGCAAGGACAGCGAGGGTGGGCAAAGTGCGATGGACGAATCGACGCATGGGAAGACGGATACGTTGACTGGTCAGCAAAACGGGTTCATGGCTCTGGGAAGCCATATGTTCCATTTGCTGGGCGATTTGCGTCAGCAATCTCTGCGCAACGTCAGGAGCAAGGTTGACCATCCACCCTTGAGACGTTTGCTGTAGGTGGTTGGCCACCATCTGTTCCACAGTTGGCGAAAGTGTAAAGACATGGAGTGCACCGTCAAAGCTCCGATATTGATTGGCGATGCTCCGCCCCATATATGTACGCGCCTGCTCGGCCAGCAAATCTGGATCGCTGATCTCTTGAGCATGATCGGCGATTGCCTCCAGAATAACCACCAAGTCACGAATGGACACACGTTCCTGGAGCAAAGCCTGCAAAACCCGCTGCACCGTTCCCAAGCCGGGCCGATTCTGCACCTCATTCACGATAGCGGGATAGTCCTGCTGTAGATTGTCCAGCAACTCTTGCACTTCCTGGCGTCCCAGCAGGGATGCAGCGTGCTGACGGATAATTTCAGTCAGGTGAGTAATGATGATGCTTGGCGGTTCGACCACCGTATATCCATTCACCTCCGCGTCGGTTTGTTGCTCTGGCCGGATCCACAGGGCCGGCAAGCCGAAGACAGGCTCAGTCGTTGAAAGTCCCTCGATTTCACGGCTGACGTTGGGGCCAGGCATTGCGAGCAGCGACTTGATCTGAAGTTGCCCGCTGCTGATTTCCTCCCCACGCAACTTAATTACGTACTGTTGAGGCGCCAGACGCAGGTTGTCCCGAATACGAATTTTGGGTACGACGAACCCAAGTTCAGCCGCGATTTGGCGTCGGATATAGCCAACTCTCTCCAACAGGTCGCCGCCTTGCTTTGGATCGATCAACGGGATCAAACCATACCCGATTTCCAACTCCAGAACGTCCACTCGCAGCAGAGAAAGAACATCACCTTCTTCGCTTCCTTCTTTCGTTCCAGGGAGAGCCTTTCCACCATCTGCTGTGGGTCCCTCAAGCAGCCGATTCTCTTCAATGTCCTCTGTGGATCTGCGGGTGCGCCCGAGAAGGTAGCTTGCCCCCCCGACTACTCCCGAAAGAGCTAAGAACGGCAACATTGGCAGACCTGGGACAATCGCAAACGCGGCAAGAATTGCAGACACAATGGCAAGGGCGCGGGGACTCGAAGACATTTGTTGCATGACGTCAGCGCCCATGTGATTGACGGACCGTGCACGCGTGACGATGATGCCCGTGGCAGTGCTCACAATTAGCGACGGAATCTGGCTCACCAGACCGTCACCAACCGTCAAGAGCGTGTACGTTTGTGCAGCTTCGCCCGCCGACATCTTGAGTTGCAACATTCCAATCACCAATCCGCCAATGATGTTAATAATGGTGATGATGATGCCGGCGATCGCATCGCCCTTTACAAATTTACTTGCGCCGTCCATTGCGCCGTAGAAGTCTGCCTCCTGGGAAATCTTTTCACGACGTTCTTTGGCAATTTCCTCAGTGATGATGCCCGCGCTGAGGTCGGCGTCGATAGCCATCTGCTTTCCGGGCATAGCATCCAACGTAAAACGTGCTGCAACCTCGGCGACGCGTCCCGCCCCATTCGTGATCACAGCGAACTGAATCACCATCAAAAGCAGAAAAACGACAAGACCAACAACATAATTGCCGCCGACTACGAAGTCGCCGAACGCCTCAATCACGCGACCGGCCTGGCCGTTTAGTAGAATCAGCCGAGTGCTACTGATATTCAGGGAGAGTCGGAAAAGGGTAACGATCAACAGGAGAGATGGAAAAATGCTGAACTCAAGCGGCTCCTCCACGTACATTGCGATCAGCAAAATCGTAATGGAAATGCTGATATTCAAAGTTAAGAGCAGATCCAGCATGAGCGGCGGCATCGGAATGATCATCATGGCCACGATGAGAACCACTGCCACAGCCCAAATAATGTCTGAATGCTGTGAAATGCGCCCAAGAAAACGCGTTAGGTTTGCCGTCGGTGTGGGAACGCTCGGGTTTGCTGTAGTCATTACTCTCTCCACCCTGTCTCAATCGCTCAACTACCCGGCCGCCTGATTTGCAGGCGACTGAAGACGATACACAAAGGCCAGGACCTCGGCGACAGCCTGGAAAAATTCTGGTGGTATAAATGAATTGAGTGGCAGCTTCACCAATGCGCGGGCTAATGGACGGTTTGGCACCACAGGAACCCCATGGCGCCGAGCAACGCTGATGATTTTCAAGGCAACGTCGTCCTGCCCTTTCGCAACAATCTGAGGCGCGTGCATGGATGTTCCGTCGTACTTGATGGCGACGGCATAGTGGGTCGGATTCACGATCACAGCGTCAGCCGTAGGCACCTGCGCCATCATGCGCCGCTGAGCCATCTCGCGCTGAATACGCCGGATACGGGTCTTAACCTCTGGCGAACCTTCCTGCTGCCGAGTTTCATCTTTCACTTCTTGCTTGGTCATCATGAGACTTTGACGGTGCTGCCGGTATTGCCAAAGGTAGTCAAAAATCCCTATCAAAAGGAGCACACCCGCCGCCTGCAAAGACATGACGAAGATAATGCTTGTAAGCATTTGAACGCCGGGAAGCAAGCCCTGCTGCGCCGCCATGATCAACCCAGCGACTTTGCCCTTCACGGTCAGATAGACGATTACTGCAATGAGAGATTGTTTGGCGATGCCCTTGGCTGTCTCAACGAGAAGCTGTTTGCCGAAAATTTGGCGTACACGGTTCAGAGGGTTCAACCGGTCCCATTTTGGAATGAGGAGACGCGGTTGTACGAGCCCGCGAGTTTGAACCACATTCACGCCCACGCCAATCACAAGCAAAGACAAAATCCAAGGGATCATCGCCAGGCCGACTTCAAGTGCAGCCTGGTTGGCCAATTGGCGCAGAAAGACGAAGGTGAAGGAGTCGCCATGGATTCTCGCAACCGTTGTGTAGCTTCTTTGCATGACGTGTGCGACACTGTTTGCGAGACGGGGACCGGTCACAGTGAACATATATACGCCGGCAAAGAGAACCAGCATGCCGCCAAGTTCCTGGCTCTTGGCAACACGCCCTTCCTCTCGAAATTTCCGCAACCGTCGTGCTGTCGGTTGTTCCGTCTTCTCACCGGCCATAGAAGATCACCGTTTTTCAAAGGGCTTGCTTGCCACAACCCATGTTGGATACCGGCCTTGAACGCGCTACAGTCCAATTTGAAGTTCTATTTGAACAATAGCAGCATCTGTTGTCCTGCGCGATCCACCTCTTGAGCGATCTGGGGCCAAAAGTACGGTAGGGAGAGCAGTACTGTGATCAGCCCCATCAAGACTTTGAGCGGCAGACTCTGAGCAAAAACGTTCATACGAGGCATCGCTTTACTGATCAATACCAAAGCCAGATCAGATAACAGGATCATCCCAATAACCGGTAAAGCGATCTGCACCGAAACAAACCAAAGACGATCGGTAAAAACCAATATCCGTCCTACCAAGACATCACCGGACACAGTCATCACGTCCGACAATAACCGTCCTGGCGGCATGAGCTCTACGAGTTGCTTCAATCCCAGCAGCACGACATGATCGGCCCGCACGACAAGAAATATCAGCAAGGCAAACTGAAGAAAGAACTGTCCCATAGGGGGGGATGTCTCAGGGAACAGGGGACTTATCGATGTTGAATAGCTCATCCCCATCGAGCTGGCAATAAGACGGCCTGTGAGCCCAATGGTCCAGATCGGCAACATTGCGGTAAATCCAAGCAGCAAGCCGATCAAGATTTCTTGCGCCACGAGCGTAAAAAAGGCCAGATCGCTCTTCGGCAACGCAACAGGAGGCGCCAACGGAGCCAATAAGAAAGCGATCAAGGCGGCCAAGCCAATCTTCGCCTGGCCAGGTATGGTGCGTTGGTTAAACAACGGCGCAGTCATAAAGAAGGAGAGGCAACGCACCAGCAACAAGAAAAACACATACGGGTACATAACTGAGATGCTCATGTCCCCAGTGTACGGACGTGACCAGACCAGTTGGGTAAGATGTTCGTAACACAGACGTAATTGCAAGAAGAGAAGAAGCGCTCAGTTTTCTCCGCCTTCTCGTGAAGGCGTATCAAACAGCCACCCTTCACAATACGGCGCTGTTCATGCCGGTGATTAAGGTGATCATACAGTGAGTCTGGGGAGGAGATTGAAGAGGTGCACTGTGAAGGACAACAATTTCTGAAACATCCAGGAGCCTAGCAGAGACGTAATCAGGATCACGCCTAAGATCTTAGGAACAAAAGTCAGAGTTACTTCTTGTATTTGCGTGATCGCCTGAATCAGGCTAACAACGAGGCCAATAATCAAACTCACGCCGAGGAGAGGAAGGCTCAGCATTAGCATGGTGGTCAGGGCGCCCCGTCCCATATCGAACAACATAGCTTCTGTCATGGCTTATCTCCACATGTCTTCGTCGCGCCCATTCATACAGCAGCGATAGCTACTTAGCAAGGAACCGCTCACCAGCGAGCAGATGCCAAAACCCGCCGAACAATCGTCTTCAGGTCATAAAGCTAACGACAAGATTCTGGACGAGTAGATGCCAGCCATCGACCATCACTATGAGGAGGAGTTTGAAGGGCAAGCTAATAATCGTTGGGGGCAGCATCATCATGCCCATACTCATTAGTGCGCTCGAGACCACAATATCGATCACAAGAAAGGGGATGTAGATGACAAACACCATCTGGAACGCTATCTTCAATTCGCTAAGCACAAACGCCGGCACAAGAACATAGGTGGGTATATCTTCCCGCGTACGCGGGCGACCGGAGCCCGAAAGGTAAACAAATAAAGCGAGATCGTTCTCGCCCACCTGCTTAAACATAAACTCCCGCAATGGTCGCACACCGACTGACACAGCTTCCTCCAACTGCATCTGGCCGTCCATGTAGGGCTGTAGTGCGGTTTCGTTAATGGTGGAAAACGTGGGAGCCATCACGTAGAAACTCAATATCAACGCCAGACCGATAATGACTTGATTCGGTGGCAACATCGGCACACCTATCGCCGTCCGCAAACTGGCCAAGACGATGACGATACGGACAAACCCAGTCATGAGTATGACGAGAGCTGGCAGAAAGGCCAATCCTGTCAGCAAGAGCATCATCTGGATGCTATTACTCAAAGAACCGGCATCGTTTGGCACGCTAATTGTAATGGCCGCGCTGTTAGCGCCCCCTGTCGCAGGAGCCTCACTAGCGCATCCCGCCAATAGCAAGCCAACAACAAGAAACAGAGGGAGCATCCGCTTAGTCATTGCCGCCCTCTCCTCTACCCAAACTACGTAATGACCGCAAATCTTGCAGACGATCTCCGAGATTCAGTCGTAGCTGACTTGGCACATCGAAGGGCTGAGTGGAATTGGCCGAACCTGGGTTTTGCTTCGCTTTACGGAGGTGCGTCCCAAATGATTCAGGCAACTCATCGGGATCGAGCCTTGCAAGTAGCGCAACATGGTGGTCAGTAGCTCCAATCAGAAGCAGCTCCTCACCCATGCGCACAAGGTGAATTTTTTGATTTGGCCCGATTGCGTAGCTCTCTTGTAAAGAAAACAGCCCACTTCCGGTTCCCAAGTTCCCGGAAAAACGAATGCTGTACCGCTTCATGAAGGCTACACCGCCGTAGATGAGGCCCACAACAGTTAACAAGAAAAATAGAGCTACGCCAGTCCAGTTGCCGATGTTGTTCGATCCAGTGTTTGATGGAGACGAAGTCTGTTCCTTCTCGTTTTGCGCGAGGCGGTCGTATGCCGACAGAAAGGCATCCCCGAGAGGTTCCTCATTCGAGAGAGGCTGTGCCGTTACTTGCGGAGGGGGCTGCTCATCCGCAGATTGACTCAAGTGCACCCGGAACAACGTTTCAGAGCCCGGCTGTTCCAGTTCAGCGGCGCGTGCTCTCAGCGACCAATGACTCAGAGCAGGTGTATATACTCCGACAAAGAGCACCACAACAAGCAGAAGCCGACGCATCCCTGCTTTGATGGTGGCTCTGCCGTGGCGCTTTTGTATTGACCGCGGTGTGTCTCGAAACGTCTTCATCTTGTAACGCCTATCCAGGGAGAAGCCGCCGATCGCTATATCATGCTTTCAACGCGTTGTGCTGGCGGAATAATATCTGTGACGCGTACACCGAACATATCACCGATCACAACAACTTCACCTTTGGCGATGGGTTTACCATTGATCAGAACATCGACGGGTTCACCTGCCACACGATTGAGTTCCACAACAGTACCAGGCCCTAAGCCTAACACGTCACGAATGCTCATCTTTGCGCGTCCCAATTCAACGGTCACCTGTAGGCCAATGTCCAGGAGCATATCGAGATTGGCCTTTTCCGTACGTCCATTTTGGCTTGGCTTCAGGGCAGCGAAACTTGCCGGGTTGACCGTCACATCCGGAATTTCAGCATCATCGTCCTCCACCACGTCTGGGAACTCCGGCTCCCCGCCAGGTGTCCCCCCGCTCGGGGAAAGTTCCTCCTCAGCTTCCGGCTCGTGAGCATTCAGTTCGTCGTTTTCGAGTGGCTCAACAGGGGTGTTCTCGCTCATGGGAAACTATTCCTCGTCTTGTTCGAATACTTTCGTAATTTCCACAGCCATTTTGCCCCGGTGCATGCCCAAGTGTCCCTTCATCTTCTCCTGATCCTGGATGGTCAAAATGACTTCTTCGCTAATGTGTCGCTGGAGTGGAATCACATCTCCCACCTGTAGCGCCATTAAGTCCGAAAGCATGATCTCTCCACCTCGGAGGACAGCCGTCACCTCAAGTTGTAAGCTATCCAGATGGCGTCGCACATGTCTCCTCACCAGCGTCCAATCTTCCTCATCGTTTTGTTGACCTGTCCCTGCAATCCAAGCCTGGGGGCTGAGCTTAGGGGTGATTGGCTTAAGAACAGAAGCCGGTATGCAGAAGTTCAACGCAGCGCCTTGACCATTGACCTTCATTTCGAAGGAAATCCAGGCACAGGTGTCTGAGGGCAAAGCCACCTGCACAAAGTACGGATTGGTCATCATTTCTTCAAGCTTGCACGAAAGCTCAATGGTCCCGCGCCATGAATCCTGAATTGCATCCATTACATCGTTGCTGACAGAGGTGAGCAGATCCATCTCAAGATCCGTCAACTCCCGCTCCACGTTTTTTGTGGGCATACCGGCGCCGCCCAACAATCGGTCGACCAGCATGTCGGCCAGCCGGTTATCATACTGGAGCAAGAACCGACCTGGCAGAGGTTTCATGCTGATCAGGTGCATGGCGCTTGGTGCAGCGGAAAGCTGTGGAACAAAGGATGCGTAAGGCCCTGTTTCAATGTAGGCGAGGTTGACATCTATCGAGGTCCTCAATTTCGTGGAGAGCTGCAGGGCCAATCGTCGGGCAAGATTTTCATGAATCATCCGTAGGGTGCGCAAGTGTTCCTTGCTGAACCGATCCGGCTGATGAAAATCGTAGCGACGAACAACCTCAGTCCCAGGATCGAAAGCCTGAAGAGCCGCTTCATTGTCTGGCAGCTCTTCGCCCTCCGCCAACATATTTAAAAGAGAATCAACCTCGTCTTGGCTGAGCAATCCACTCGTATCAGGCACGCTTTCGTTCCCCCAAACCCGAACGTAAAAGGGCTAAGATACGCTTGACAGGATCTACTGAATGACAAAATCAGTGATCAGAACATTTTCAACATGACGATTCCGCAACGCCCGATTGAGCTCTTCTTTGAGTTCTTGCCGCAACTGGGCTTTCCCCTCTACGGTAAAAATCTCATCAAACGTCTTGCTGGTAAGCACATTGGTGATCACATCATCGATCAGAGGACGTTGCCGGTCTATCTCCGCCCGAATACGATCTTGTTCTGCTGTAAGTTTTTCTCCCTCGAGCGAATAGTACTCTGCATTGTCAGGCAGGAATTCAAGAACGACCTGAATACGCAGATAGCGATAACCACCCGGATCGGCCAAATTCACAATTCGCTGCCCGGTGTCATAGAAAATGCCCCGAATAAAGGTGAAGGATTCGGGCACTTGAAAGTAACCTGGCGCTTGGACATCTTGAGCCGGCTGCTGTTGTGACGCGGCCGGTGGACCGCTGTCCGCTACAACTTCCTCTCCTGTGCTGAGCTGAATCGAAAAAGGCAGCAAACCGCTCAGCAGCAGGCCGATTCCCAAAGCGACAGTGACGATGACTGCCGCTAGGGGCACAAGAATCTTCTTCAGAATTCCAACTACAGCGCTCATTGATGATGTCCCTTCCTCGCCAATTGCCAGAAAATGCCAACCCTATGCGTTTTATTGGCTTACAGCCCGCGACAACTGCAAATCGATTACCGGCGGCTCCTCCTCAGGGGGATATAAGATCAGAATGTCGGCTCGCCGGTTTAAACGTCGGTGCTCGGGCGTGTCATTGGGATATAGAGGATGATATTCTCCCAATCCAACTGCCGCCATGCGCTCTGGGGCGACCTCCCCCTCTTCGGCCAGATAACGAACCACCGTCACGGCCCGCGCCGCAGAGAGCTCCCAATTCGAACTGAATAGCGGGCTACTCGTCGGCGTGTTATCTGTATGCGCCTCAACACGAATGTCGTTAGGAATTTCATTCAGCAGACGCGCGATGGCAAGCAAGGTATCCCGCCCACTTTCCCCCAGCTCGGTGCTCCCTGATGGAAACAACAACGCGCTGGATAGGCTGATATAGATGCCTTCCTCCCCAATGTTGACTGCGATTTCTTTTCCAAGGTTGTTCCGTAGAGCATGTTCATTCAGAGCGGTGCTCACCTTAACGTAATCTCGCTCTCGGGTAGGCAACGCCCCAAGATTCACCACATTAACGCCAGGCTCCTCCATACCCGCGGCATCGAAACCGTCACCGAGGCCCAAACCGCTGGAAAACACGGATATACCGTTAAATGCAGCACGAAGACTACTTGAGAGCAAGCGGAAGCGCTCCAAATCCGCCTGACCAAAAGCGAACAGCAGGATGAAAAATACAAGCAGCAGCGACATCAAGTCGGAAAACGTCTCAAGATATCGCTTTGAGTCATCAACCTCTCGAATGACCTTCTTCTTGGCCATGAACTACTCCCGTCCTAGGTTACTCCTGACTTTCCCAGTTTCGGGCGCCCACTGGCAGGAATGCTTCCAACTTTTGACGGACAATCTGAGGATTATCGCCTGCTTGCACCGCGAGCATTCCTTCTAATGCCAGCTCTCGTTCAGACACCTCAAGCTTGCTCATTTGTTTCAGGCGCCCACCAATAGGCAAGAAGATGAAGTTGGCAAAGAGAGCACCATAGAGGGTGGTAATGAAGGCAATCGCAACCTTGGAACCGATCTCGTCTGGCGTGGTCAAGTTGGCCAAGGTGAAGATGATGCCGATAACAGTACCTAGCATCCCCATCGTTGGTGCATAGCCACCCATGGTCTCAAGCACGCCATAACGACGAGCGTGTCGACTCTCCATCTGCTCGATGTCCATTTCGAGCATTTGCCGAATCAACGCAGGATCTGTCCCATCCACCAACAGTTGCATGCCTTTTTGAATAAAGGGATTGTCAATGCGAGAAATTCGTTCTTCTAGGCTAAGAAGCCCATCCTTGCGCGCTTGTTCGGCCAACTCAACAAACAGGGCAATCGTGTCTTGGTACTTCGCATCCGCATTCCCGAATGCGCGCCCCATGAGCTTCAAGGCTGTGATAACATCCTCTGCTGGCAGAGTCATCATCGTAATGCCGACTGTGCCACCCAAAACGAGGACAAAGGAGGAAAGATCCCACAGAGCAGCAGGACTGCTACCCGCGGCGATAATCACAAACACGATACCGCCAAGCGCAACAAGCATTCCGCCTAGAGCTAAAGGATTCATCCTTCTCCTCCGCCTTCGCCATCTACATTTTGCTCCGGAACACGTGCAGATTGTTTCAGATCAGATCGTCGAATAGCCGCTTCACGGGTCGCATCCTCAGGCAACAACGAGATTGCACATTGGAAAATCTGTCGCCTGTAAGCGATGATCCGCTCCACAAGTTCACTGCGCGATTCAAGCACAATGAAACTGTCTCCATTGACCAATCGAATGAACGTGTCTGGGTTCGATTCAATCGATTCAATAAGATCAGCATTCAACGTAAATTCACGGCCATCAAGTCGTGTGACAGAGATCATGAGACATTAACCGATTGAACTACCCAATTTCAATTCTGACTCCTTAGACGTGTTTTGTTCACAATTCAGTCGACCAGATCATACCTTCCAGTAATCATTGTGTTCATTCTATCCAGGTATGTTCGCTGTAACACCTCCGTAATCGGCGCCACCACCATCCATTCAGAACAACAAACAGCCGGCTCCGTGCGGAACCGGCTGCCAGACAGGAAGCACTACAGACTCATTTTTCCAACGAGTCAGCGCCTCCAACCAAACGATAACCATGCCGGTAAACAGTCTGCAAATAGCTCGGCTGGCTAGGATCTTGCTCAATCTTATGACGCAACTTCATAATCTGCATCCGAACAATCGCCGGATCGCCGGTGCCGGGATAGTAGTTCCAAACATCCCGAAGGAGTTCTTCCGAGCTAAAAATCTTTCCCGGATGGCTCATCATATAGTTAAGCAGATTGAACTCGCTTGGCGTCAGTTGAATGGCTCGATTCTTGACGTACACCATGCAAGAAGTTCGATCGAGGGTGAGAGAGCCGACCGAGATGCGATCTTGCTGGATTTCAGCATGAGGCACACGACGCATCAAAGCCTTAAGCCGAAGGTGCATCTCGGTCAGATTCATAGGCTTAACCACGATATCATCAGCCCCAGCCTTGTAAGCAGCGACGCGCGACTCCGACGTTCCATCCTCCATCAATAGAACCAGAAGCGAAGGAACCTGGAGATTATAACGCAAGTACTCACACAGGCTCAGACCATCCAAATCCTCAGCCTTGTCAGAGATAAAGACAATATCTGGCACCGTTTCTTGCGCCAGCTTGACACCTTGCAAACCGCTTTCTGTGCGACTGACGTAGTGGGACTCCCCAATCACCGCAGTCTGGATAATTTGAAAATCCTTTTCATCACTGGAAATCACAAGAAGTCGAGCCATGGTCACCATCTCCTATGAACATATCGCGTCACACGAGAGCGAAACGGAACTGTGGGGAAGGATTCCGTCAATGAATGTGAGTAAAGGTTTTCAGATCTCTCTGAATTTCTAGATATGAGAATAACAAATCAATTACGTGACGATTATGGTACGTAGGTCATGTTCAAACAGAGTACCTTAGGACCATGACTATGCAAGTCACAGGCAACCTGAACAAGAAAAGCCCCCAGCCGTGTTGGCTGGGGGCCGACGGTCTGAACCCGAACCCCTTTTCAATTTTCAGACGCGTATCTATGGAGTCGCAATCAACTGACGCAGCGTTTGAGCGATGTATATGCCGTTAGATATTTGAATGATCTACTCCTGCTCAGACCGTCGTTCGGGGGATCAGAAGGAACACACAGACACCACTGAATCACTAGGCTCTCAAACGGATGTTGGCAGTCGCGGCTAAGGTAAGGAAGCAGTTACCCTGACTCCGGTCCCACCAACACGATGGCTATTGACTGAAGATTTACCTTTGCGTCACTTCCAGTCCGCCGATTGACCGCCTCTAGCGCATCAACCCGCTGCCATCGTCGGATGCTTCCAGCAACCAAGTAACCGTCCATCACGCGTCACCGAGTTGCTAATTCCGAATCCGCATTTCGTGTCCATAATATAACAAGCAATTTTGCCCGAAACTATAGGATAAAAGTAGCACGTTTTACCAGCAATCCCATTATTGTTTTTCCTGCAGCATAGTAAGGATGCCGCCTATCCCTCTAATGCCTTGCGCAGCTCCTCACCGTGCTGCATCCACCATTGGTAGAGGATGCTCACGTCCGTGCCGATGCAGAAGTGGCGCACACCCATGTCCAGGTAACGT
>RFGJ01000090.1 GCA_003696665.1 Gammaproteobacteria bacterium
CTCAGAACACGATTGCAATCAATGGCGGCGCGTAATGTTTATGCTATTACTGACCCGAACTGCTTGCACCTGCCTGTTCTGGCATGGTTTCTCGGCCAGCTTATCCAAACTGATCGAACACTGTTTTGCTTCTGCTGGTTGTTAGTGACAACTGGCATCTCACCTGATCGCCTGCAGGACGTGGTACGAAAGGACTCCCCTAACGACACGGCAGAAGCATGGTTCGACATGCGAACCAACCATTTGGTATATAAGGTTCAAAATGGTGCCACTGCGTTCGATCCCAACAACGACAGGATCTACATGCGCTTAGCTCTCCCCGGATGGCTCACAAATGAATTTGGGCTCGAGCATCCACCATTCAAAAATGCCATTGCATTGGCTAATAAACAGGCGAAGAAGTTTTCGCTTCAATATCCTGGGAACACACCCAGCTGCGAAAGGCTGGCAGCAACATTTTATCGCCTGTTTGCCACCGAAGACCATCTTACGCGTCTTGAGGCCGCCACAATAGCCGGGCGCATTCCCGCATCGCTTCGAGCCCAAGCTCGTTACTATGTTCTTGATCGGGAACTCCTGAATCGGCAGTACCAAGTGGCACATGCTGAATTCATCAAGCGCATCACAAGCATTCATGCATGTCCGGACGTGCTAAGACAAACACTATCCATCTTCAGCTTCCCGAGACAACTGCCAAGTGGATTGGTCGGATCGCAATTGGCCGAACCTCCGAACAACACCGTACCACTGGTTAAATCGCTGAACCAAAAATTCAGCACGGCATATAGCTGCCTCCGGTCATCTTTTGAGGATAAGGAAAAGTGGCTGGTTCGGGCTCTGAATTTGCAGCATGCAAATCTATACCTGATACTTCAGGTCAATATGGCACTCCGGCCTGTTGGGGAAGCCACTTCGATGTCCCTTTCTATCTTATTCAAACGTGCAATCACCCAGACCAAGGCTGATTCAGTCTTCCGCAATCAAAGTCTCGCAATGTGTTCAGGGCTTCTTCAGCGACAAATTGAGGCTTGCAAAGGCACACTGCTGCTTGCGAAGCGATGGATGGTTGATCAACCAAGTGACATTTTTCCGAATCATGACCCCCTCCCCCTTTATTTCTCGGTCAGACAATGCGGAGGTATTCGCGCCTGCCGCATGAGCGGGAGTCTTTTCAGACAATGTCTGGAAGAACATGGAATCGACCATTTATTTCCCGAGAAAAACAATGGTTGGAGGCACATCTCAGCAACTTTCCTACATCGGCGCGTACCCGAAATCATCCTCGATGAGATGATGGCACATGATCGCGAAGGCTTGGATTTCGCTGGA
>RFGJ01000091.1 GCA_003696665.1 Gammaproteobacteria bacterium
CGCCTCGAAGGCCGTCGCGATCGTTTCCGCGGTATTGGGATAGTACTCGCGATAGACGTGCGGCGTCAGCCAGAGCGTCCGGTAGCCGAGGCGGTACAGTGCTTCCACCATATCGGCGCCCGCCTTTGGGTCTGATGCGCCATCGTCGATGCCCGGGACGAGGTGGGCGTGCATGTCGGCGCCCAGGAGGGTGAAATCGGGCTGCGCCTTCGAACGGGGACCGAACAGTTTATGTAAAAGGGAAGTCAATGTGGGTATGCGTGAGTGGTAATACGTGACGCGTGACGTCGTGACGACGTGACGAGTAACGTTGACAGTTTACCTAATTTGTGGTACTCCGTGGAAACTCTGTGAATCTCTGTGGTAAAATGATTTCGTGACGTCCCGATCTTCGGGTCGGGACAGGCTGTGACGGGTAACGTTGCAAATTTCCCCGTCTGTGATGCTCTGTGGATACGCTGTGAAACTCTGTGGTAATAAAACCGCGTTCCAACTGCGTGATTGTCGTTCTGACCTGGCTGACCGTCACCCTACGGCTCACACGAAATCGAGCAGCGGGAAGCGCTCGCCCAGCACTTTTTCGGCCGGCACTTCGAGCCAGCGCTCGAGGATGGTCGCATAGATGCGCCGGAAGTCGAGATGGACGGCCACGTCGTTGCGGTACGCAAGCGTCTCGAGGTCGGGGAGTTCGTTAAGGATGCCCTGTTTTTTGAGGGATCCGGAAATGACAAACAAGTTATTGCCCCGGCCATGATCCGTACCCAGGTTTCTATTCTCTGCAACGCGCCTACCAAATTCCGAATAGATCAAAATCAGGGTATCGTCAAACAATCCACTCGTTTCCAGATCTGTGGCAAAAGCATGGACAGCATCTGCCATCTCTTTAAGCAACTTTTCGTGGCTTCCCACTTGCGCCTGATGAGAGTCATAAGTGGCATGCTTCAAAAAGAAACACCTCGCAGGTGCCCCGCCTTTGATCAAAGCAGCCACTTTTCGGAATTGTCCAGCCAACTCACTATCCGGATATGAAAAGGAATACTCCTTGAAATAGTCATTCAAAACATCCGTAGAAAATACTGCATGCATGGAGACTTCCCGAATATAGGACGCAATGGGATGTTCATGCTCGTGGGAATGAACCAGATAACCTCTATAGTCACTTAGACGGTTGATTGTTTCCAGTGAATTGATGTTAATTCCCTGAATTTTTTCTCCTTTCAGTGACAGTTCAAAACTGGTGGAAGCCTCCACGCCAAGGAAGGCATCTTCACTTTTCGCTGCAACAAGGTCAAGATACTTTCCCAACCAACCATGCTGAGGTGTCCTGTCCTTATCAGGTGTCAAGCCTGAACTCCAGATATCAGAAGCTTTGAAGTGCGAGAGTTCAATGCTGGGATATCCCTTTATATCCGGATAGCCTACGTTGTTAAAAATGGCAAGATACCCCCGATCATAAAGCTTTTTCAAGCCCTCAATGGCAGGATGCGCCCCAAGCTCATCATTCAGTTTCAATACCTTCTCTGGCGGAATTGCCAACTGGGGACGCAATTTGTAATAAATATCATTTCGAAAAGGCACGATGGTATTCAACCCATCGTTTCCACCGCCCAAATGGAGCACAACCAAACGCTTGTATCCCCGAAGGTATCTCTTGACCTCATCAGTGGTGCAACCCGCCAGAAATTGCGGGATCAAGGCTGATCCCACGGCAATGCAAGTAGCATTTTTTATAAATTCTCTTCTTTTCATTCTCAGGCCATTTGGTACCAGGCAGAGGAAACAGCAAGTTTCAGGGATTGCTCATCGAGAGCTTCTGGAAAGTTTTCTGGATACTGCCCCATAAAAAACACCCTCCAATCACTCCCGGTAGTTTCCATTTTTCGAACCAGGCGCTCAAAGTCAAAGATACTATCCATGACATACCTCAGCTCCTTCAGCTGGGGCTTATCTACCCTGGAAACCAGCTTGTACGTAAACGAACCGCGTTCATACTCACGATTCGCTATATCCATGAGCACTACAGGCATCAAGCGGCGCCACACGATTGTATTGGTATCAAACCAATCTTTCCCAACTGGCCACCCACCCACATTTGGGGCATGAAAAGGCACTTCACCCATTCGTTCAATAAACCAGGTATTTGTTTTCACCCCTATGGCGCGCAACCCGCTCTGCCTTTGAAAGCCCACAAGCAACTCTACCGGCGTTTTGACGTTCTGCCCAATCACTTGATTTGAATAGAACCAATCCGAAAGGAACAAATGGCGAAAGACTTTCTCCAAGTCATAGTCATTTTCGTACAGCACCGTAGCCAGTTCCTCGACATGATCGTGATTTTTCTCTTCGTTGTGTACAAAGAACTGATAAATTTTGGCGGCAAGGTGACGGGCACACTGCCTTTGCTCCAAAATAATGTCAATTATCTGTTCGCCAGAAAAATTGCCTTTGTACCCAAGAAACTCCTTGACCCCATCATCATGGGCTTCAGGATCGAAAGTCCAAACATTGATATCATGATCGTAACGCCAACCTGTAAATGCTCTTGCAGCCTCATAGACGTCTTTCTGAGTGTAGTTTCCTACACCAAGTGTAAACAGTTCCAGTAGTTCTCGTGGCCAATTTTCATTCGGGGCATCCTTGTGAGAATGGTGGTTATCGAGAAAACGCATCATTGCAGGGGTCTTGGCTACAGCAAGCAAGAGCTCCCTGAAGTTGGTCAAGCCATACTTTCGCAGACACTCGAGATAAAGCCCCGACAAAACCGTTGTCTGCCCATTGATCGGCATGTGATGGTGCCAGAAAAGAGCAACTTTTTCCCGTATGGAACCTGTCCTTACCATTTCATAAAGCCAGGCTGTCACAAGTGCCGTAACCCAGGGACCATCGTTTAGCGTCCGATCCTCATACTTTTTCAGCACAAACCCATTGACGGGATTGACTATTTCGCCCTGTTGAATGCGAATAGGGTAATATGTTGACTCTCTTGCTTCTTTGAAAAGAAGATCTACTACCTCTTTCCGAGATTTGTTCTGAAGAGGAACCAGATCATCGAGACTGAGTCCAAAAGACGCGCGATTGAAAAGATGTACCAACTCTCGCAGGGTCATAGAAAGGATAGTTTTTGATCAAGTAATCCTCACCCTACTTCCACAAAATACTCCTTGTACCACTCCACGAACCGCCGCACCCCTTCCTCTACGGGCGTAGCGGGCTGATAGCCCAGGTCTTCGACCAGGTCGGTGACGTCGGCGTAGGTGGCGGGCACGTCGCCGGGCTGTATGGGCAGCATTTCCTTTTTGGCTTCCTTGCCGAGGGCC
>RFGJ01000092.1 GCA_003696665.1 Gammaproteobacteria bacterium
CCCAACCCTGTTCCGCCCGTATCACGTGACCGGCCATCATCAACACGGAAAAAACGCTCCGTCAGACGTGGGATGTCGGTGGACGAAATCCCGGGACCAGTGTCGCGCACACTGAAGTTGCCCCCGGCCGAGTCGGCCTCCCAAATAAGATCAATCCGCCCACCTGCCGGAGTGTAGCGGACGGCATTCGACACCAGGTTGGAGCAGATCTTGTAGATGTCCCGCTCTTCTATTCTGACGCGAGTCTTGCCTTTTATCTGCAATCGAATGTCATGTTTGCCATCCGACAAGGCCAATGCTTCTTGTTTGACTTGCGCCAAAGCCGACGTCACATCCCACCCACTGACCGGACGCGCAGCACCGCTTTTTTCAAGTCGTGCTAAATGCAACAAGTCTTCGACAATGGCCTGCATGCGCTTGGCTTGCGCCGTCATATTGTGGACAACCTGCGCCATTTGGTCAGTACTCAACCGGTCATGGCTTGATAGCAACTCAAGATACCCGTTCAACACCGTCAGGGGCGTGCGGAGTTCATGCGAAACATTGGCGACAAAATCTCTTCTGATTTGCTCAAGCCGATGTAAACGCGTCACATCCTGCGCCACCACAAGCTTTTGGCCTTGTAAATACGGGGTGACCTGTATCGACAAGCGCTTGTCCGGCATAGCAGGCGCCGACATTTCAAAAGGCTCCTCAAATGCCTCTCGCTGCATGTACTGGACAAATTCCGGTGTGCGCAGCAAATGCGTAATGCGTGTGCCTGCGTCATATCTTCGATCAATGCCTAGCAATTCTTTTGCTGCCTGATTTGCCCACATAATGGCATTGTCGGGAGACAAAATCACAACGGCATCGGCCAGCGCTTCAGTAGAAGTTCGAAATTCTTCAATAATGTCGAGAAATCGTTTACGGTCCTTTCTGGCCCGGCGGCGCCAGCGGTGCAGCTCATCGAAAATTCGATACCACGGACCACCGGCCTCTGGCACTGATTTTTTTCGGCCATCCGATAACCAATCGTACAACTTGACGAATTGCCAGAAATGCCAGAGAAAAAATCCAAGTAAGGTGACAATGACCGCTTCGAGTCCGAGTCCCAAAAAACCACCTAACACATAACCTGACGCCAGCAGGAACAGCAACAGCATCCACTGTTGACTGATCATCCATCGCGTCTCACTGGTCATGCATGTGCCTCAGCTGAAAACCGGTACCCTGCCCCACGAACCGTATGGACCTGCTTGTCGGCGCCTGCTTGTGCCAATGCTTTGCGAAGTCGCCGAATGTGCACATCCACTGTTCGCTCTTCCACTATCACCTGCCGGCCCCACACGGCATCTAATAACTGCGTCCGCGAAAAGACCCGATCAGGATGTCGCATCAAAAAGTGCAGGAGTTTAAATTCGGTCGGCCCCATTTTTATCATCTGTCCCTCTACCGAGACACGATGTGCACCTTCATCCAGGCACACTCTTCCCACCACCACAACATCCATTTTGGCCTCATGGCCAGCCCGGCGCATCACCGCTCGGATACGTGCCACGAGCTCGCGTGGTGAAAACGGCTTGACGATATAATCATCCGCACCGACCTCCAACCCACGAATTTTGTCGTCCTCTTGATCGCGCGCGGTCAGAAAGATGATCGGAATTTGCGCAAGCGCCTGATTTTTTCGGATGCGTCTTGCCGCTTCTAATCCCGAAGCGCCGGGCAGCATCCAGTCAAGCAAAATGACATCTGGTAACGGCTCGCCAGCAGCCTGCCAATGATCCAGCATCGACCAGGCAGCCTCCGCTGTGCCAGCTTCCTCACAGTGCATCCCTTCTGTCTCTAACACCAGTCGCAACATATCGCGAACCGGCTTTTCATCCTCCACCATCAACACCCGTGCGGCCATCGCAGATGTCCTTTTACGCTTGCATTACTTTTCTTGAACAGTTTTCTCTAACTGTTGCATTGATACGTGGCGCACATCTTTGCCTTTGACTAAATACACTGTGTACTCCGCAATGTTATTGGCATGGTCGGCGACCCGCTCCAAGGCGCGTGCAGCCCACGTGATATCGAGCACGCTCGAAATGGTTCTCGGATCTTCCATCATGTATGTAACAAGCTGACGAGCCAAGCCGCGGTAGACATCATCCACTTCCTTCTCTTGGCGCGCCACGGCAATGGCCGCTTCCACATCCATGCGTGCGAACGCATCCAAACTCTCGCCTACCATTCGCAGCGCATGTTCACCGAGGTTTTGCAATGCCATCATTTGGGCCTTGGAAGGCAGCGTCGACTTGTCCGCTTCGGACAACTCCACCGCCATTCTCGCGACTTTTTCTGCTTCATCACCGATCCGTTCTAAATCAGTCACCGTTTTGATGACGGCAATGATCAATCGCAAGTCGCCAGCGGCTGGTTGCCGGCGCGCCAAAATCTGTGTGCATTCTTCGTCGATCTTGACTTCCAGACCATTGACCAATTTATCCTGTTCGATAATGGTCTCGCCCAGTGTGCCATCAAAATTTTGCAACGCTGTCAGGGCTTGGCGAAGCTGACTTTCGACCAGACCACCCATGCTCAGAACTTTCTCACGCAGATCTTCAAGCTCTTCATTAAACTGCTGTGAGATATGTTGTGTGATTTCTTTTCGATCCATTGTGTTATCACCTCACCCGTTTGCCATTATCCGTACCGTCCTGTGATGTAATCTTCTGTGCGTTTCTTCTGGGGATTGGTAAAGATTTGGTTGGTTTCCCCATATTCAATCAAGTCGCCCATATATAGGAAAGCAGTATAGTCCGATACGCGGGCCGCCTGCTGCATATTATGGGTGACGATGACAATGGTGTAATCGTCTTTCAACTCCTGTATCAACTCCTCGATTTTCAGAGTTGAAATTGGATCCAGTGCAGAAGCCGGCTCATCAAGCAGCAAAACCTCTGGTTGTACCGCGATGGCGCGTGCAATCACCAGTCGTTGCTGCTGACCCCCGGACAAACCCAAGGCAGAATCATGGAGTCTGTCCTTCACCTCATCCCAGAGCGCGGCCCCTTTCAACGCCCATTCGACCACTTCATCCAAAGTACGGCGTTTGTTGATGCCCTGTAAGCGCAGACCGTACGCGACATTTTCATAAATGCTCTTGGGAAATGGGTTTGGTTTTTGGAACACCATACCAACGCGGCGACGCAAGGCCGTCACGTCAGTATCCGGCGCATAAATATTCTGACCGTGAATACGAATCTCACCCTCAATAGTTACGCCATCGACCAAGTCATTCATGCGATTCATACAACGCAGTAAGGTCGATTTGCCACAACCACTCGGCCCAATGAACGCGGTGACCTTTTTCTCCGGAATGGTGAAAGTGATGTTATGCAAGGCATGCTTTTGGCCGTACCATAAGTTGAGATCTCGCACCTCAATGGCCGTCTTCTCAACTGGTTCCGGTTGCTTGTCTTGTAAGATGGCCTGTACATCTTCCGGTTTTACTTCATGGAAATTTTCAGTCATGGAATTCATCTCCGCCCGATGGTTAATGCTCAAGCGCCTTGTATTTTTCGCGCAGTCGATTGCGTATGCGTATCGCAGTTAAGTTCAGCAAGACAATGACCGCCAGCAACAACAGCGAAGTGGCATAGACTAAAGGTCTCGCGGCTTCCACATTGGGGCTTTGGAAACCAACGTCATAGATATGGAAGCCAAGATGCATAAACTGCCGCTCAAGATGCAAAAATGGCGGGTTACCATCCAGCGGCAAGCTTGGCGCCAGTTTCACCACGCCCACCAGCATCAAAGGTGCCACTTCGCCCGCTGCCCGGGCAATGGCGAGGATCACCCCCGTCATGATGGAAGGGCTAGCCATTGGCAGGACCGTCTTCCATAGCGTTTCCGCCTTAGTCGCTCCCAAAGCCAAACTCCCTTCTCTGACTGCTTTCGGCACCCGGGTCAGACCCTCTTCCGTGGAAACAATGACCACTGGCAAGGTCAAAAGCGCGAGCGTGAGTGATGCCCACAAAAGCCCTGGCGTCCCGAATACCGGCGATGGTGCGGCTTCCGGAAAAAAGAGATCGTCGATGTTCCCGCCGAGAAAGTAAACGAAAAAGCCGAGACCAAAGACACCATAGACGATGGATGGCACACCCGCTAAGTTGTTGACGGCAATCCGCACCGTACGGGTCAACCAACCTTGTGTCGCATATTCGCGCAAATACACTGCGGCAATCACACCAAACGGTGTCACCACTATCGACATGAGGATGACCATCAATACCGTACCGAAGATAGCAGGAAAGACGCCGCCTTCTGTGTTGGCTTCACGTGGATCGTCACTTAAGAACTCCCAAATGCGATCCAAAAATACGCCAATTTTGCCCGCCATACCAAGCTGGTTCGGCTGATAGTAACGAACGACCTGCACCAAAGGAAACTGGCTCTCGCGACCATCCGCTAGACGGATCACTAGGGTATCGCGAGCAGCCGCTTGATTAAGACGGGTCAATTCTTTTTTCAATTCAGCGAACTGTGCTTGTAAATCTTGGCGTTCACGCTCAATACTCGCGAGCGCTTCCGGAGTGTCTTCTCCGTCAAGTTCGAGACGACGCTGCGCCAAACGAAGTTGCTCCATGCGGTAATTAATCGCACCAATATCATCCTTTTCGATGTCGATGATCTGCTCATGTAGCTCACGAGCACGTTGATAGCGCTTGGCCAACTCCGACATCAAATTGGGGCTGGCATCGTCCACCACCGGTTGACCATTTTCTAATACGGCCTTCACAAAGCCGTATGCATTGCCCCATTCGAGTCGCTCAAACACCGTCGCCTCAGCCGGAAAACTCGGTTCGCCAACAATGGCATGCGCTTTAATCCAACGAAAATCCAAACCATTGAGCTTCCGGTTACCGATCTTGTAAAGAATCTGTTCTTCACCTTCGATCACATTGCCATTTTCGTCAAACAGGGGTTCGTCATCCATACGCTCGCCCAGAATCGTGACCTTCTGGCCGTCCTTTTGGTAAGTCACTTGCTCAATGGGCTTGGGCCAAAAATGGGTAATCCCTTTATAGGCAATGTGCAGCGTCAGGCCAATGACCATGAGTAGTGAGATCGCTACGCCCAACGCATTAAGCCAAACCCAAAAATCGCCCTTGTGATGTTTCGGCGTGCTCATATCCACCCCTTACAAACTGCTATATTTTTCGCGCAACCGCTGCCGAACCAACTCGGCTGCCGTATTCGCCACAAAGGTAAACGCAAACAACACTAACGCGGCTAAAAACAGCACCCGGAAATGGGAGCTGCCGACCTCGGACTCGGGCATCTCGACCGCAATGTTAGCCGCCAGCGTACGCATGCCTTCAAAGATGTTCATGTTCATCACTGGTGTATTGCCGGTCGCCATCAATACAATCATGGTCTCACCAACGGCGCGTCCCATACCAATCATTAGCGCCGAAAAAATCCCCGGGCTGGCGGTTGGCAACACAACGCGCACCATGGTTTGCCACGGCGTGGCCCCCAAAGCAAGGGAACCGCTGACCAAATGCTTGGGGACACTAAATACTGCGTCTTCGGCAATCGAAAAGATCGTCGGAATGACCGCAAAGCCCATGGCCATACCAACGACCAGCGCATTGCGTTGATCGAACGTGACGCCTAGCTCATCACGCAGCCAGATGCGTGCGTTACCACCAAAGAACCACAACTCTAGGTGCGTGCTCATCCCCACGGCCAGCCAAGCCGTCAAGATGACCACAGGAATCAGTAACAGTGGGCGGTAACCATCGGGACAAATGCGTTGCCATGGCTGCGGCAAGACACGAAAGAGTGCTGCCGTCGCCAGCGTGACAAATGGTAAAATCAATAAAAATCCAATGACGCCAGGTAGATGTTTCTCCACAAAAGGCGCCAACCATAACCCGGCCAAGAAGCCTAAGATGACAGTGGGCAATGCCTCCATGATTTCAATCGTCGGCTTAACCACTTGCCGCAGGCCCGGCGACATAAAATAGGCTGTGTAAATGGCGCCTGCCAAAGCCAAGGGCACCGCAAAGAGCATCGCGTAAAACGCGGCTTTCAAGGTGCCATAGGCCAGAGGGGAGAGGGAGAATTTTGGCTCAAAGTCATTGTTTGAGGCCGAAGACTGCCAGACATAGGCTGGCTCCGGATAACTTTCGTACCAAACCTTCTGCCAGAGCGATTTCCACGAAATCTCGGGATGTTCGTTATGCACGTGATACAAATGCAAAGTATCGGGCGTGGCCACGAGCATTTTGGTTGACCGCCCATTGATCGCCACATTCGCCGCATCCGCAGGCAACTTGCCTTTCAGTAAAGTGCGTTCTGAGGTGGTATAGAAAATACCGTACTGGTTCCGTGCATCGACAGCGATGAAACCTTTACGAAGGCGCTCGGGCAAAATCCGTATGACCGGCGCGTCATACAATTTGAATTCGCGAACTTTTGCCAACCGTAACTGCTGACTTTCTTTTTCACGATAACCGAACCACTGTGATATGAACCCCTTGTCATCACCCACCAGCAGAGAATAGTGGCCAAGCAATGAAACAACAGCCGTAGGCCGACGTTCGCCTTCCAATTGCCCTGCCGCCAGAAATTTCGGTGGTGCGTCGATCCATTCGTAAAAAAGAATCTGTCCAGACTCTGTAGTGAGATACACCCATCGTCCATCGCTGGCCAACTCTATCGAAAACGCTCGATTATTAGCCGGTATCTGCCACCTTTGGCCATCATCAATCGCGACCTCAAGCGCCTCTGTCAGAAAGTCCTGCTCAAGCGGATATTGTTGGAATATCCATTGATCAGGCAAAGCATACGCTATCTTGAGCGTTTCCTCGTCTGCGAACACCGCAAAGGCGACAACGCGTGCATCATCCACCGACAACGTTAAGCGACTATCGAACACAGGCTCTAGACTGGGCGTGATGACCCGCGTTCCATTCGGATAAGACAGGCGGTACACCTGTTTAAACAGACGAATTTCATTTCGATCACTTAAGACCGCTAACCAGTTGGGTTGCCCAGCAACCGGCTGCACCTTCACCACCTGACCATCATCAAGCAAGCGAGACTGTGCAGCGACTGAGCCATCATGGACACGGTAAAATGTGGCGGAGCCATTCTTTTCAATGGCAAGCACTAACTCACCGTACTCTTCACTGTCAAACCAGACCACATCTGCTGGCAGGGCCACACCCGTGGTTTTTGCTTCCTCCACGCGCGCAGATTCGAAAATTGGCAAAACCACTGAAAGTAGATAGAAAAAGATCAAAAGTACGGCAACCACGACACCGATGCCACCGGCAGTGATCCCGTGTCTTGCCAACGTATCAAGCAAACGACGCTGCTTATAATGACCGCCGTTCGCCATTTCAGAGCGCACTTGTTCAATGGCTTTTTTGGTGTCTTTTGAGGCAATTTTATTGTCGCGTTGACTCATCGGCACACTCGCCTGTTAACCTTGCCGGTAGGGTAGAGCCGAAATGTTACAACAATGTGACAGGTTAGGCACGTTTAATTCGAGGAAGGGGTATGACTTCGCTGGCTTCACGGAAATTTCAGCGATGTTAGTTAAGAGGCGGGAATGTGTCAGTGCAATAAAACTGTCACATAATTTGTCTAGACTGGGGCCAACCGTAAGCTCGGTTACCTGATATAGGGTGCAAATTTTCACAACATAAACAGTTAGGAGTGACACTGATGAAGAAAACAACGATTGCTTTATCCGTATTTGCCGCTTTGGCCGGTGCCGCATTTGCCGATGACGCACTGACCGTGTACGGGAAAATCAATGTTTCGGTACAGGCCGTCGATGAGGCCAATGGCGACAATTTTTCTGAAATTAAGAGCAATGCCTCGCGCTTCGGCATCAAAGGCAAAGCCAAACTGAACGACGGCTTGGAAGCGTTCTACAAGCTCGAATGGGAAGTGGACGTGACAGACAAATCAAAGTCGAGCCAAGATCATCTGAAATCCCGTAACCAAGTTGTTGGTTTAAAAGGTGGTTTTGGTACGGTGTTCGTTGGTCGTCACGACACACCAATGAAAAAAGCCCAGAAGAAAATTGACTTGTTCAACGACTACGAAGGCGACATCAAGCATGTGATCAACGGTGAAAACCGCGAAAGCAACATCCTGCAATATTCAACACCGAAAATTGGTGGCGCACTGCAATTCAACATTGCGATGATCCCGGGTGAAGACCCAGCCAATGGCCAAGACAGCCTCACAGACGCCACGTCTTTTAGCGTCACGTACAACAAAAATGATCTCTATTTGGCCTTGGCGCAAGATACTGATGTTGACGGCGAAGGGGTCGATACCACTCGTATCGTGGGCCAATACAACATGGACAAATTCCAATTTGGCCTGTTGTGGGAAACCACAGACAATGGCACCACTGATGCGGACGGCTTTGTGCTGAGCGGCGCAATGAAAATGTCCGGTGGTAACACCCTCAAATTGCAGTATGCCGACTCCGACATCTGGCAACTGGGCGTGAGCGCTAAAACCAAATACAGCACCATGACGTCACTTGGGCTCGATCACAAGCTGAGCAAGAAAACAAAAGTATTCGTCTGGTACACCGATGGAGAGCTCGGTGCCACAGGCGACAACGATACTTTCTTTGCGGTTGGTGTTGAGCACAAGTTCTAAGCCATACCATTACAAAAAACGCTCGGCCACGCCGGGCGTTTTTTTCGTCTACAATTAATCGTCAGAAGTCATCTCCCTTTGATTTTTTTAATGTCAGAACAAGAACAGACACGACTGGAAGCACTACGCGCGCTTGGGCTTTTGGACACTCCGCCGGAGGAGCGTTTTGACCGTCTAACACGGTTGGCCCATCTGGTCTTTGATGTGCCCATGGCGTATATCAGCCTGATCGACGATCAGCGCCAATGGTTTAAATCTGAAATTGGACTCGGTGTCCAGGAATGTCCGCGCACCATCTCTATCTGTAATTACACGCTCGTTGGAGACAAGCTGCTTATTCTCGAAGATGCGGCGAAACATCCGCTTTTTAAAGACAATCCTTTTGTCGCCAATCCACCGCACATTCGTTTTTATGCCGGTTATCCGCTCCACACAAAGGAAGGTATCCCGGTAGGAACTTTTTGTCTATGCGACATCCAGCCCCGTCCATTGTCAACGCAACAAATGACAATATTCCAGGAATTTGGCGCACTTGCAGAGCGAGAAATACAGGTCACAGAAGCCCTTGAAATTGATGATCTTACAGGACTCTATAATCGGAAAGGTTTTCTCAACAACGCGCAAAGAATGCTGGAGTGGTGCGAGCGAAACCATCAAATAGCCTCGCTGATCTTTATGGATTTGGATCACTTCAAGCAGGTCAACGACCAATTCGGCCATCCAGCTGGCGATGCTTTGTTGACCCATTTCGGCAGAGTGTTATCGCGCCATATTCGTACCTCCGACATTGCGGCTCGCCTGTATGGCGACGAATTTGTGATTTTTTCCATGGGGACATCCGCCAGACAGGCAGAACACCTCATCCAACGGATACGCGAACATCTTGCCAACACGCCTTGCCCCGAGACGCCAGGGTCAGGTGTTCCCCTCACCTTTTCGGCTGGCATTGCCGAGTATACAGGGCACCAAGACGTCAGCCTGTTCGCGCTGATTGAGACGACCGATCACGCCATGTATCAGAACAAACGTTCACGTCAGACGAAGGTGTGATCTTCATGTCAGCCATTCACTAAATTTGTCTTCAGAGGGGAAATAAAGCGCCCCTTGGCATCTTGGCCAGCCAACCTTTCGAGCGACATGCATATACACCTCTAGCTGGTGCTGATAACGCGCCAACTGAGACTGGACAAATGCGTCCCAGGACTGAGAAGCATCGGGTTCGGCGGTTTTGTAATCGATGAGATAGGTCTTTGTGTCGTGGAAAATGACCAAGTCAGGCTGATAAAAGCGCACACGATGCCCCTGCCGGTTGACCAGTTGCGGCTCACACAACACCTGCTTGGCCGTAGACAATAGCTCGGCCAGTTTTGAGTTGGGCAGCCGCCCCATGACCGTGGACAGTTTCTCGAGCACATACTCAATTTGTGCGTCATTCAGTCCCTCGCTTTGTAATGTCTTATGTAGGGCAGCATATCGGGCTTCCGCCCAGCGTTCATTGACCGGCCAGTGTTGCACGGCCAATTCCAATTCAGCATGGATCACTCGCCCAATCAAACGCGGCATTAATTGCCACGGCTGAGGTGGATCTTCAGACGCCACTATGTCCGCCACGGGACACTCACACTTCGGCACTTTTATCCGAACCAAATTGCGCCACCAACGCACTTCCGGCGCATCTTTCGGTTGTTGGGGTGGTTTCGGCATCTTACCCAACGCAAGCAATTCAGGCACCAGTCCCAGCAAAGAACGCGTCGATAGTTTCTCGACCTCTCCTTTGTCGTTCAGCTGGAGTTCCGCCACAAGATGCAGTTTTCGCTTGGCACGTGTGCATGCAACATAAAGCACGCGCAACGCTTCGTCACTGTCGGCCGCTGTTTCTTTATCCTTCAACCATTCGTAAAGCGCAGAGTTTTCGCCAGTCTTGCCACCAGAGGCAGCCATCAACGGCAAGTCCTCGTCAAGACGATTCCGCTCCCAAAGGAACAATGGACTATCGCCGCTTCGTGGCGCTCGGTCGAGCCCTATGACAAACACTTCATCAAACTCAAGCCCCTTGGCCTTGTGGATGGTCATTAGATGGACGTTCGCATCGCTGTGACCGGCATCGGCACGCAGTTGCTTGATCGACTCAAGAAACGATTCGATATCTTCCAATCGTCCAGCATTGTCAAACTTGTCCACAACGGTAAAGAGTTTGACCAAATCCTGTTCGGCATCCCCACCATACATCGCTTCGCCAGCCAGTCTCTGCCACGCCTGTTGCAACCATTCCGTCAAACTCACACGACCAAACCATGTCCGAAGGTTTGCCAAAACGTCCCGATAAGCCGCCACACGGTGCTGGCCATCGTCGGTCAAACTGGCCGTGTTGATGGCTTGCCAAAACGGTTTATGCGTACGCGCAATTTCCGTCATCACCCCCAAAACATCAGTGCTTTTCAAACCCAGCCAATTGCTGCGCAGCACGGCAGGCACATAAACGGGATGGGCCGGCTGGTGCATGGCAAGCATCAAATACACCAGATCATGGACATGAGCCTTGTCCATCAGCGAGGCCAACTCAACCGCCTGATACTTCACATTTTCTTGACGCAAGCGCTGGGCAATGGCATCAAGATGATTGCGGCTGCGCGCCAAAACCGCCACCGAAGGGCCGTTGGAAGGACCTTTCGAAGCACCTTCGCGGAGGGTGCGTTGAATGCCCTGATAAACATATTCCGTTTCATTGTCGCGCTTGTCGCTTGCCGCTAGCCATTGAATGCGGACTTCCCCATCCGACGAGAGTTGAGGGATCGCACGAGCAAAACGCACAGCATCCGAGCTCAATTGCCGGCTGGGCGTGAACAGTTTGCCAAACAATTCGTTCACCCACTCCACAATGGCAGGAGATGACCGAAAATTTGCCTGAAGCTGAATGTTTTCCAGCCGGACATCACCAATGCCTTCTTCCTGCACCTTGGTAAA
>RFGJ01000093.1 GCA_003696665.1 Gammaproteobacteria bacterium
CAACTGGTTGGTCAGGTAGCGCGTCACGGCCATCGACACGAGCACGATCAGCAGACCGGCAATGGCCAGGTACCATTTCCACCTCGTTTTTCGCGAATAAATGTCCATATGCTGTAGCTGCTGGCTGGCTCAAAGATAGGCGCTCCAAC
This sequence comes from Gammaproteobacteria bacterium, assembly GCA_003696665.1. Lineage (NCBI taxonomy): Bacteria > Pseudomonadati > Pseudomonadota > Gammaproteobacteria > Gammaproteobacteria bacterium. Next base: position 150 of record RFGJ01000093.1, read on the forward strand.
GTCGGGGATGGCTGGCGAGTATACCCCGAACAAAGTGATTTGGGAAAAAACGGTATCGGGGAACGAACGGGTAGTCCCGGACATTTTCAAAGAGGATTTGAGGAATCGAGGAACCGAGGATTCGACTCTCTTTTCTGATAAGGGGGTGGTTTACAAATAGTTGTTCGCTTGCCAGAGAGCGCCGCCAAAAGCAGCGTTTTGGCTGCGTCATGCTGCGCCTGAAAGCTGCGGTTTTGAAAAAACCGGGGGCCATTTTCCCAAACCACCTTGGAACGAGTAAATGCGATTCGATGCCAGGGCTTGATGAGAAAAGGCGATGGACGATAGACATGGGACGAGGGACAATGGAATAGCTATGATGGACGTCGTCACAGCCTGCCCCGCGAAGCGGGGGTGTCACGTTCTTACGGTGTTACGCGTCACGCGTCACGACGTCACGCGTCACGCCATCCGATTGATTTGGAACGTCCTTTGCAGCACGAGTAGTGCTCACCCGTCGAACGTTTGCGCTTTCGCTTTTCCCCTGCCGTGTTATCTTTGCCGACCCGATCCGGGAATACGCCCCTCCATGGCTTCCCGCGAATTCGAGGCAATCCAACCTGCGCAGCGGAAGGTGAAAAGAAGGTCAAGGGTTTCCCCCCTTTTCGTCTTGCGACACTTTTCCGCTCAGCTCATTTTCCGCCAGAAAAAAGTCGATGGACGATAGGCAATGGGTGTGCAATTTTTATTTGTAAAACAATGATAATCAACTTTAAACACTAAACTTTAAACTTTAAACCAAAACGCTCAACCCTCAACGCTCAACGCTCAACTTTTGCAAGTAAACTTCAAACCAAACATCCCACAACCCCGAGACACATGAAAATAGCAGTAGTAGGAACCGGATATGTAGGCCTCGTGACGGGCACCTGTTTCGCCGA
>RFGJ01000094.1 GCA_003696665.1 Gammaproteobacteria bacterium
GCCTGCCGAGCGGCGCACATTTTCATTTCTCGTAACAATTTTGTACCGTCCGGAATGTCAATAAGACGCCGGACTGGCGTGATATCATAATTTATTTCGCTGGCATTTATTAAGGTCAGTAACGCTCGGCCATAACGTTTTTTTTGTTGCTTTGACAGCTCAGGACACAAATACAAATCCTGTAACCGCTGCGGCCTGTGCTGGCTCAGCCAAACCAGCGCCTCATCTTTCAAAACATGTTTTCTCGGACAATTGATTTGACGCGCTTGCTGCTCTCGCCACTCGGCAAGGGATGCGAGTATCGACCAAGCCCTAGGCTCGTTCCCCAGCACCCAACTTCCCTTGACCTGTTGATATGCATCCCGATCGTCAGCAGGTCGCCAATTCGACAACATTTGCATGTCTTGTCGAAAAAAGTCATATAGTCCGCGCTCTTTTAACTGTCTAGATAACAATTCATAGAGTTGAGGCAGATACAGCACATCTTCTGCCGCATAACGTTTCTGTGCATCTGACAAAGGCCGCTTAAGCCAGTCGCTCATGCTCTGTGTCTTGGATAGTGTTATGCCAAGGCATTTTTTGACAAGCGCTTTGAGGCTTAACGAACGCCCCATCCCTAAAAATGCCGCGGCCACTTGTGTGTCAAAAATGTTTTTTGGGATCGCGCGGCTCAATTGATAGAAAATATCAAGATCACCTTCTGCGGCATGTAGAACAAACAGTGTGTCGGACGCAAACATATCTGCCATCCAATGCCATTCTTTTATGGCAGGCGCATCGACTAATACAACGTCATATGGTGTCTTTATTTGAATGAGCGCAGGAATCGGTCGATAGGTGGTGCGCCAAACAAATTCGGTATCAATCGCCAGAAAGGGGACTGCCTGCCACAAAAAAGTGGGTGGCTGTGCCACCCACTGATAACTTAAATGGGTTGTTTGCGTCACGATCGTTTCGCCAGTTCTTCTTTTCTGAGTTCCTTACGCAAAATTTTGCCAACGTTGGATTTAGGCAGTTCGTCCCGGAACTCAATATGCTTGGGCCGTTTATAGCCGGTCAAATTCTCCCGACTGTAGCGCATAATGTCCTCTTCCGTCAGGTTGGGATCCTTACGGACAATAAAGACCTTGACAACTTCTCCAGAGTTTTCGTCCGGCACACCGATCGCTGCGACTTCGAGCACACCCGGATGCATCGCCAGCACATCTTCAATTTCATTCGGATAAACATTGAAGCCGGAGACAAGAATCATATCCTTTTTACGGTCCACAAGACGCACAAAGCCTTTTTCATCCATCATGGCCATATCGCCGGTTCGCAGCCACCCATCCCCATCAAGTACTTTGGCCGTTTCTTCTGGCCGCTGCCAATAGCCTTTCATCACTTGTGGTCCACGCACGCAGAGCTCTCCCACTTCGCCCAGCGCCAATTCACGTCCCGTATCATCAATGAATTTCACTTCTGTCGACGGCACCGGTAAACCGACAGTCCCGTTATACCGTTCCAGATTAAGCGGATTGATGCAGACGGCTGGTGACGTCTCGGTCAAACCATAAGCCTCGAGCAGTGGCTTACCCGTCACTTTGTGCCAACGTTCGGCAACGGCTTTTTGCACGGCCATGCCTCCGCCTAGCGTGAGTTTTAGACGCGAAAAATCCAACGATTCAAAGCCTGGCGTATTCAACAGACCGTTAAATAACGTGTTCACACCTGTCATGGCCGTGAACCGGTATTTGCCAAGTTCTTTGACAAAACCTTTCATGTCCCGTGGGTTGGTGATCAGCAAATTGTGACCACCCAGACTCATAAACGTGAGACAGTTCGCCGTCAACGAAAAAATATGGTAGAGCGGAAGCGC
>RFGJ01000095.1 GCA_003696665.1 Gammaproteobacteria bacterium
GCCTTGCCGGCACCGTCCAACAATTTACGGTGAAGGAATGACTAATCGTTAAACTGACAAAACCTAAGATGGGTTCGACAATGCGATGTCTGGCCAGATATGGCCAGATGCCTCTCAAAAAGATGTGAGTTGTCGGTACTTTCCGTCGCTAAAAATTCTTCAAGTACGACGCCAGCCAACCAAGGCACCACTACAAATACTGGTTGCGGCGAGGTTCGCTCGGCAGGTGGTGTTTTGCTCATTTTTTCGGGACAATGCCCCTGTTCCGAGTCGGGGCAACAGTGATGCTGCTTGCTATCGTGATGGGCCAAACCAGGCGCGTGAACATCAATTTTGGTGATTGATGCATGCCCATTGCCGTGGGCTGGCATCGCCGGCACAGGCCACTGACAGCACCATAATGCCATCATAAAACATGCCAGCAGCAGTTTTGTGCGCACCAACCCCGTCATTTCGGAACCCAGTCTCGCCATCTCCCGCAACGCTAGCGCATTGACCACCGAGAGTCAACTTGATACCCCACCATCGGCACGACTAGATGTGCGCCATCTGTTTTTCAAGAACAAAATGTGCCATGCTGATCAGTCATGGCAACTCGTCTACAACAAATATTGAACCTCCAAGCATATCGTTTAACAGAACGAGCTATAGCTTACCCAGTCGGGGGCGCGGTCAGGGATCACCTGATGGGTAAAACGCCAAGCGACGTGGACTGGGTGGTGGTCGGGGCCACACCCGAGATAATGACACAATTGGGATTTCAACCCGTGGGCCGCGACTTCCCGGTTTTTCTGCATCCTGAAACTGGTGAAGAATACGCTTTGGCCAGGACGGAAAGAAAAACAGGACGCGGTTATCACGGCTTTAGCTTTTTCGCCTCACCAGAGGTGACCCTAGAAGAAGATTTGGCCCGCCGTGACTTAACCATCAATGCCATGGCCATAGATGAAAACGGGCAACTGATCGACCCCTACGGTGGGCGCTGTGATTTGGCACAGCGACGTTTAAGGCACATTACTTCAGCGTTCGCCGAAGACCCATTACGGGTACTGCGTGTGGCGCGTTTTTTGGCGCGCTGGCACCAAGAAGGCTTTGTCATAGCCGACGAAACGCTTGCCTTGATGGGAACCATCGTGGCGTCGGGCGAAATGCAATATCTGACGCCTGAGCGCGTATGGAAAGAAACCGAGCGCGCCCTGGCCGAGTCCTCCCCACGAGCTTATTTTGAAACACTGCGGGAATGCGGTGCCCTTGCTGTACTCTTTCCGGAAATCGACCGGCTCTATGGCGTGCCCAACCCACCCAAATGGCATCCTGAAGTTGACACCGGCATACACACGATGATGGTCCTTGAGCAAGCCAGTTTACTCACCAACGACCCAATGACGCGATTTGCCGCGCTCTGTCATGATTTGGGCAAAGGTGTCACACCACAATCGCAATGGCCAAGCCATAAAGGTCATGAACATCGCGGAGTTCCAATTATTGAAGAACTATGCGAGCGTCTCAAAGCACCGAAGGCTTGGCGCGAACTTGCCACGCTGGCAAGTGAGTTTCACCTGTATGCACACCGCGCCACAGAACTCAAACCAAGTACCTTGGTGCGACTGTTCGAACAACTGGACGCGTTTCGCCGTCCAGAAAGATTTGCCAGATGGCTGCTTGTGTGTGAAGCCGACTTCCGCGGACGAACTGGTTATGAACATCGGCCCTATCCACAAGGCGACTTCTTGCGAGCCGCATTCCAAGCAGCACAATCGATCAATGCGGGGCAAATTGCCAAGCGCTGCGACAATCCACAAAAAATTCCGCAACAAATTCACCTCGCGCGTGTCCATGCTGTACGACAATGGAAACAAGGAGCACAAACGCATGGCTTACATTGAAACCATCGAACCAGAACAAGCACAAGGCGAACTCAAAGCCATTTACGACCAGGTGATTCAGCAGCGCGGCAAAGTCGCAGAAGTACTGAAACTTCACAGCCTCAATCCAAAATCGCTGCAAAACCATCTCGATCTTTACATGACCATCATGTTCGGCCGCTCACCTTTAAAGCGAGCCGTGCGTGAAATGATCGCGGTGGTTGTGTCGGCCGCCAACCAATGCGAGTACTGTCAGGTCCATCATGCGGCAGCACTCAACCACTTTTGGAAAGATGAAGCACGCGTGATGCACCTTCGCCAGGATTACAAGTCAGCGCAGCTCTCCGACGCTGAATTAGCACTGGCCGACTATGCATGGCAGATGACAAAATCTCCTGATGAAGACCATGGTCCAGCCATTGAGCGCATGCGGAAAGTGGGCTGGTCAGATCGAGCGATTCTGGATGCTGCATTGGTTGTTGCCTATTTTAACTTCGTCAACCGTCTGGTGCTGGGCCTTGGGGCGCATCTTGAGGAAGATGCTTGCGAAGGTTTTCATTACGATTGATAACCTTTCATCCAACGATCAAACGCCCGTGCAAAGCGTGCGGGCGATGCCTCGTCCATGTTGAAGTACAACGAAGGCTCAATCAATTCGGCTTCCATAAGCGCCCAGCCATTTTGCCAACGCACCCAATCAAGACGTACATAGAGCAAAGGCTGGATTGTTGACAACAGGTGTTCGCTCAATTCTGGCAATGGCGTAGGTGGTGTGACTGAACGAATGCGGCCGCCATGTTCTTCCTGTACGCGAAAATCTCCCTCTGCCGGGGTTTTCAGAATGGCATGACTGTATTCACCGGCAAAATAAAAAAGCGAATACTCACCTTCATGACAGATGTCGTCCACAAAAGGTTGAAGCATCGCTCTGCGTGATGCAAAACTCGCTTCGATGGACGGCCACTGATCGTCAAGGCTATCAGAGCACACCACATATGTGTGATCCGCATTGGCGCTGATCCAAGGTTTCAGCACAACTTTGCCGCCGTCAAACATCTCACAAGCCCTCAGCACGGTTTCTCGTGTCAAACGTTCCTCCCATTGCGTCGGCAAAATGGGCACACCCTTTTCGTTCAAGTCTTTCAGATAAGTTTTGCAGAGGTTCCAGCGCACCACATCCACCGGATTGAATACCGGAGTACCACTGGCTTCCATGACATCAAGCGTTTGTAAAAACACTTCCGGTTTTTGCTGATAATCCCAGGGCGCCCGAATCACGATCGCATCGTAATGCCCCCAATCAACATCGGCTGTCCACGGCACCATCTCGGCTTGCCATCCGATGGCTGCCATTGGCTTAATGAGAAGATGGTCATAACATTCAAAGCCGGAAAGATCTTCCATCACCAGCAACGCCACACGCCCTTTCATACGTCAACACCAATCAATTTCACCTGATTGGCATGCTATACTGGGAGCCAGACAAAACCAAGTACGGACAAGGAAATGACCGACCAATTCGACGTGGTGCTGACCAATCGCTTTGTGCCGGGCAAAACAGAGGATGAAGTCAAATCAGCGCTCAGCGAACTATTCAAAGTACCGGTCGCCAAAATAGAACGCATGCTTGCGGCCAATCAGTTCATCATTAAGCGTAATGTCGATCACGCCACCGCCATGAAATATCAAGGGCGTCTGCGACAAGTTGGTGTGCTCGCCTTGATCAAGCCAACAGATATGCCGCTGCCCGAGCCAAAAACACAGATGAAAACGCGCGCCACCGAGCCTACGAGCGGACAAAAATCAGAAACATCAACGGTGGCGCGCGAACCAGAAGCGCAATTGACGACGGCACTTGGCATCGGCGATGCACTCCCGCCCAAACCACAACCACCGGTCATCCACATCCCTGACTTCCAGCTTGATCCACCGGGCACCGAGTTACTGAAAGGCGTTTCCAAACCAGTGCCGCCACCACCGCCAAAAACCGATCATTTGTCACTTGCGCCAATCGGCGAACGATTAGGCCCAGAAAACAAGCAACCGGAACGCCACATTGATTTGGGTCACTTGACGCTGGCACCAGAGGGGACACGCTTGAGCGAGCCTCGTCACACCAAGACTGCTGAAATCGACACCTCAAAGCTCAGCGTCAAAGACAATTAGTTGGTGATGGCGGCTGAACACTGGCGGCCAGCGAACGTCCGCCATCAACAGCAATCACCTGACCCGTGACGTAGTGAGCATCGCACGCCAAAAAGACCACCATTTGGGCAATGTCTTCAGGCTGGCCGAGCCGCTTCAGCGGGATCTCCCTAAGCAAAGAGGCCCGAGCTTCCTCATCAAGCGCCGCTTTGCCTTCTGGCCACAATATGGCGCCAGGACTGACGGCATTGACCCGAATGTCGGGCGCCAACTCCACGGCCAAACCCCGCGTCATGGCCATCATCCCCGCTTTGGCCATTTGGTACGGCACATAACCCGGTTGAGCACGTTCGCTCATCGCATCAATGATATTGACAACACTCCCACGGCCCGCGCGAAGGCACGCGGTCAAAGCGCTCGTCAACCGAAATGCCGCACCAGCATTCGCTTCCCAAAGTTGCTGAACCTCAGCCATTGTCGCACTTTCGACAGGCGTGGGGTAAAACGCAGAAGCATTATTCACCAGAACATTGAGGCCTGTCGTCTCTTTGATTTGTCGAACTATCTGTTCACAATCGGACGTTTGTGTCAAATCGCCACGGAGCGTTCTTGCACTGTCTTGTCTGATTTGGTGACACCCTTCAGCCAAGCTTTCTGCTTCCGCTTGCGAGTCACGATAATGAATCCAAACGTTAAAGCCGCGTGCATGAAATGCTTTCACGATAGCGCGTCCAATACGGCGCGCGCCTCCTGTCACCAACACCCATTGTGCTCGCTCACTCATCACTGCCCCTTGCCATTCGCCACCTGTATCAGTAACCTTCGCGGCTAACCGTCATTATCATGAAAATGCCATGGACTATCGTGCGCGAATCTTCCGCGAACTTCAACAGCTTGGCGATTTGCCCCCCCCGACGGACGAGGCCATCGCGCACAGCGAAAAATTAGACCATTACCTGAGACATCTTGCCACCGAAAATGGTGGCACGCTTTTCTTTGACGAGTTTATGGAGGCAGTGCTGTATGCGCCGCAGCTTGGCTATTATGAGGCTGGCGCGACCAAGTTCGGGCCTGCCGGAGATTTTGTCACTGCGCCCGAGATTTCGTCGCTTTTCGGTGCCTGCCTTGCCCACCAGATTATCGAATTATTCAAGGCTGGCGCGACCAAGCAGATACTAGAATTTGGCGCCGGCAGCGGAGCGTTGGCCGAGTCTGTGCTGGCAGAATTGGCCTTACTTGATGCATTGCCGGACCGGTATTTGATCCTTGAACGTTCCGCCGATCTCAGCGCACGACAAGCACAACGATTGGCGTCTTGGCAAGCCAAAGGCGTCAAAGTGGAATGGCTGTCCCGCATGCCATCTCACTTCAATGGGCTGATCGTTGCCAACGAGGTGTTGGATGCCATGGCCGTCAAAGTCTGGCGTTATCACAACAACACGCTGGAGGAACAGGCGGTTGAACCAAGGGACGATGGCTGGCAAAAAGTTTGGCATGCCCCATCGACAAGCTTGCAACAATGGTTTTCCGCGTTACCTGAGCCACTTCGCTCAACCCTCCCAGACGGCTATACGTCGGAAGCAAACCTACAACAAGATGGCTGGATTCGCACGCTCGGCGCACAATTGAACACTGGCGCGATACTCGTCATTGATTATGGTTTTCCTCAACACGAATACTATCATCCCCAGCGTCCCGGCACCTTGATGTGTCATTACCGGCATCACGCCCACAGCGAGCCGACCTATCTATTGGGATTACAAGACATCACCGCCCACATTGACTTCACCTCGTTGGCAAAGTCGGCAAGTGCCGTGGACCTCACCGTGGCGGGTTACATCGATCAAGCCAATTTTCTCACAAACTGCGGACTCACTAACATCATGACACGAACAGCGGGCAACGATCTTAACCAGATGGCGAGACTGGCCCAGCAGGCCAAACTACTGCTACTCCCCTCAGAGATGGGCGAACTGTTCAAGGTCATGATGTTGACCAAAAATCTTCCACAACACTCTTGGCTCGGTTTCATGCACGGAGATCGTCGCCATCGTCTGTAAACTGGAGATATTGTTATGACCTATTGGGAAGCAGTGATACTCGCAATCATTCAAGGGCTCACCGAATTTCTGCCTATCTCGAGCTCAGCACATCTTATTTTGCCCTCTCAATTACTTGGCTTCCCCGATCAGGGACTGGCTTTTGATGTGGCCGTTCATGTGGGGACATTGCTCGCAGTGTTGCTCTATTTTCGCCAAGAATTACAGCCATTGACAAAAGCATTCTTCCACTCGTTTGTCACGCGACGGCTTGACGACGATGCCCGTCTGGCATGGGGCGTCATCATTGGCACCATCCCGGCCGGATTAATCGGGTTACTGGCCAATGATTTTATCGAAGCCAACTTACGCTCCACGCAAGTGATCGCCATCACGACGCTAATTTTTGCGCCACTGCTTTACTGGGGATACCGTGTCGCGGTCAAACACACCCAAAGTGAGTATTCGCTCACTCTACCCAAGGCCTTGCTCATCGGCCTTGCGCAATCACTGGCACTCATTCCGGGCACGTCCCGTTCCGGCGTCACGATGACAGCAGGCTTCTTTCTCGGATTGTCACCAACGGCAGCCGCTCGATTTTCCTTTTTACTGTCTATTCCAGTGATCACACTGGCCGGTGGACTCAAAACCTATGAGCTGATGAGCAGTGCGCACTTTGTCGATTGGGGACACATTGCCATAGGTGTCATTGCCTCGGCCATTACCGCCTATCTCACCATACGTTTCTTCATGGCTTTTCTCCAGCGCGTAGGAATGACCCCGTTTGTCATTTACCGTATCTTGCTGGGGCTGGTGCTCTTGGCCATGTGATCGTTGGCCGATTCGACAATGACGTACTGATAGATTAGTATCGTGGCCTGCCCCATGCGAAAGAGGAAAGTCCCAAATGGTGAGAAGAATCGTGTTATTGGCTTCGTTTATCGTCGCATGCTTGGTTAACGCAGCCGTGACTACCGGGATGTTGGCGCCTGAATTCAAATTGCAGGATCAGCATGGCAACTGGCATAAGCTCTCAGACTATCGTGGCAAATGGGTCGTGCTTTATTTTTATCCAAAAGACGAAACGCCCGGTTGTACCATTGAAGCCAGAAACTTTCGTGATGCCCAAGCTGAACTCGCAGCATTAAATGCGGTGGTCATCGGCATCAGCTTAGATGATGTTAAGTCACACGCAGACTTTGCCAAGACGGAAAAACTCAACTTTCCGATTCTCGCGGATGTTGACCAAAAGGCTGCCAAGGCCTATGGGGTACTCACATCGCTTGGCCCCATCAAATATACCAAGCGCGAGACATTCATCATTGACCCAGCTGGCAACGTTGTGAAGCATTACGCAGACGTGGCCCCCAAGCGACACGCAAACGAAGTGATACAAGATCTGAAAAAACTCAGCGTGGAACTGGCCAATTAATCACACACGGGTTGAATCATGGACTGGAAAGCATTTGCCACCATTTTCATTTCTGTTTTTCTGGCCGAGCTCGGCGACAAAACACAACTCGCCACATTACTCTTTGCCACCGATGGCAAAACCAGTCGCTGGCTCGTCTTTGCCGCCGCCGCAACAGCGCTTGTGGCAACCACCGCGATTGGTGTTTTAGTTGGCCAACAAATCGCCCGCTGGATTGCCCCCAAACATCTCAGTCTAGTGGCTGGCTTTGGTTTTATTGCAATTGGCGTTTGGGTGGTTGTGAGCACGCTGAAAAATTGAAATTACGATAAAAACCTGGAACATCATCGGCCCCCATGGGTTTGGCGAATAGGTAACCCTGGGCAAAGTCATAGTGCAAATGCTGCAATATGGTTAACTGTTCCAGTGTCTCAACGCCTTCAGCGATCAACTTTTTGTCAATGCGTTGGCGCAAAAACGCCAGTGTTTCCACAATTGGATCCATGTTGTTCTCCGAAAGGACTTGCACAAATGCCTTATCGACCTTGATGTAATCAAATGGCAACGTTTGTAAATAACGAAGCGACGAATACCCGGTGCCAAAATCGTCTAGTGCAGCACGGATTCCCTGTTCTTGCAAGATACGTAAACAGGCTTGTGCAGAAAGTACGTTTTCAATGACCACCGACTCGGTCACCTCAAGATGCAACCGACGCGGATCAACTTTGTGGCGCTGGCATATTCGCATCATGTGACTCACAAAATCGCCATGCAGCAATTCAATCGGACTGACATTGACCGACACCCAGAAACGACTGTCATCCCAAACTTTCAACTGCGACACCACCGCCTCAAGCACATAGTGCCCCAATGCGAGAATCTGGCCACTGGCCTCGGCCACGGGAATAAAGACATCAGGGGGAATTACTCCACGTTCCGGATGTTGCCAGCGAACGAGTGCTTCAAAACCAACTGGTTGGCCACTGCTTAAGGCCAGAATTGGCTGATAGACCATAAATAACTCGTCCTGCTGCCTCAAAGCACGACGCAATTCATTTTCAAGAAACAGACGACGACTGACGTCCTGATGAATGCTCGTATCAAACAAACATACCTGCTGTTTGCCTCGCGCTTTTGCCCGATACATCGCGGCGTCAGCATCGCGCATCAGTGCCTCGCTACGCGCTTCACTGAGCTCGGTCGTGGAAACGCCCAAGCTGCCGCCAGGCACAACCTCTCGCCCATTTAAAATGACTGGTTGTCGCAACTCTGTATGGATTCGCCTGGCAATTTGCAGCGCTTCGTTACGATGGCGAATACTGGTCAGCAATATGGCGAACTCATCGCCCCCAAATCGCGCCACCGTATCATTCGGTCGCGTCGCTGCCTCCAAACGCTGTGCCACCACCTTGAGCAGCTGATCACCCGCATCGTGCCCAAGGGCATCGTTAATGTTTTTAAAATGATCGAGATCCAGAAAAATAACAGCGACTTCTCGGCGCTCTCTTTCCCTCACCCTTAACGCTTGTTGCAGGCGATTGGCAAACAACTGTCGGTTGGCAAGTCCAGTCAAGCTATCATGTAAACTCTGATGTGCGAGCCGAGCTTCCATCGCTCGTCGCTCTTCCATATTGCGCCGAAGTGCGGTGATCGTCGCTTTTAGCTCTGCCGTGCGCGCTGCCACTTCCTCTTTTAAACGTCGTTCGCCATCGGCAAGCCTTTGTCGCTGTTCAAACAGCAAAAGCGCGAGTGCCACCTGCCTAGCAATGACATTTAACACTTGTTTTTGCTGCTGATTGTAGCCTTCATCATCGCGATAGGTTTGAATCACCATGGCGCCCGCCACACGATCATCCAACATCAACGGTACGCCAAGCCATTCCGTGGGCACTTCGCCGATGGCCTCTATCTGTCTACTCTCGATCATTTGATTGATTTCAGCCCGGCGGAAGTGACACAACGCCATTTGTGTCAGCATGAGGCCCGTCAGCGTCCGATCAAGCCGTGACCTCGGTAATGTTTGTAATTCACGCAGCGGCACTTGATGACATTCATCGGCATAATAGTCGATCACGAAACCGCTTTTATCTTCTGGCAAACGAATAAAAATACAGTTCGCGGCGGGCATCAGTTTCTTAAGCTGTTTATGAATCCCGGCGTAGACCTCGGAAAGCTCTGTTTCGTCAGAGACGAGGTGGATAACCTCAAACAAGATTTGGGAAAGCTGTTCCGTTGAATGTTCAAATGCTACCGTTTCCATCGCAAGCGTCCTGCCAACGAATGCCTAAGCCCACTATAGACCACAGTCGCTGACAATGCGTAAAATGCGATGAACAAATTTCAGTGGCAAATTTGTAATCCCCTAATACAATATGCGTTCACACGCTCGACGAGGACACCCAGATGCCTGTGCTCGGCATAGAAACTTCCTGCGATGAAACCGGAGTGGCGCTTTACGATGGTGAGCAAGGCCTCATCGGGCATGCGCTCTACTCTCAGGCAAGTTTGCATGCCGACTATGGTGGTGTGGTACCGGAGCTCGCATCACGCGACCATGTCAGAAAGCTGGTTCCGCTGATACGGCAACTACTCAATACAACGGGTTTGTCGCTCACGGACATTCGTGCCATCGCTTATACCAAGGGCCCAGGGCTTGTCGGCGCCCTCCTTGTCGGTGCGTCATTCGGACGCACGTTGGCATACATGTTGGATCGGCCAGCCATTGGCGTCCACCATATGGAAGGCCATTTACTGGCACCAATGCTTGAAGTACCTGCACCAAAATTTCCATTTGTCGCCCTATTGATTTCCGGTGGGCATACGCAACTGTTTGAGGTTCAAGGCATCGGACAATACCGCTTGCTCGGCGAAAGTGTTGACGATGCAGCAGGCGAGGCCTTTGACAAGACCGCCAAAGTGCTGGGGCTAGGCTATCCAGGCGGCCCTGCCCTATCAAAACTGGCGGAAGCAGGTGATCCACACCGCTGGACCTTTCCTCGACCCATGACCGATCGCCCGGGTTTTGACTTCAGTTTCAGTGGTCTCAAAACCTTCGCCGCCAATACCTTTCAGCAATCTCCCCAAGATCTTCAGGCCAAAAGAGACCTCGCTCGGGCGTTTGAAGAAGCTGTGGCGGACACGCTGGCAATCAAGTGCCGCCGCGCCTTAACCGCCACCGGCCTCAAAACATTGGTGGTCGCTGGCGGTGTCGGGGCAAATCATCGCATTCGGGCACGTCTGAACGAAGTTTGTGACAAACTTGGGGGAAAACTTTATTGCCCACGTCCTGAGTTTTGTACCGATAATGGCGCCATGATTGCCCTTGCCGGATGGTATCGCTGGCAAGCTGGCGAAACTGAACCATTAGCGATTACCGCCAAACCACGTTGGCCATTGGCCGAAGAAAGTGAATCTCGCACATAAGGAAAACAAAATGGACATCGTCTATATTCGCGATCTCAAGATTGATACGGTTATCGGAATTTTTGACTGGGAGCGACAAGTCAAACAGACAGTATCGCTGGACATTGAAATGGCGACAGACATTCGTCCGGCCGCCGCAAGCGATAGCATTGAAGATGCGCTGGACTATAAAGCCGTCGCTAAGCGCATTATCCACTTTGTTGAGGCAAGCGACTTTCAACTCGTCGAAACCTTGGCTGAACGTATCGCGGACATCATCGTCAATGAGTTTCATGTGCCTTGGGTCAAACTGCGTGTTTCCAAACCCGGGGCCTTGCGCGGCTCCATGGATGTCGGCGTCATCATTGAACGGAAAGCAGAGGGATGAGTACGACAGTCTACCTTGGTCTGGGTAGCAACATTGAACCAGCCAAACATATCCGAAGCGCCATAGTTGCGCTGCGTAACGCATTTGGACCGCTCGACATATCACCTATTTATGAAAGTCGGGCGGTCGGCTTTGAGGGCGACAATTTTCTAAATCTTGTTGTTCAGTTGACGACTCATCAGACACTACTCGAACTTATCGATACCCTGCACAGCATAGAAGACCAGCTCGGTCGCCGTCGGAACGGGCCAAAGTTCAGCGCTCGTACCATTGACATTGACATTCTTCTGTACGGTGAACTGGTCTGCGACAAGCCAATCACGCTGCCTCGCCCGGAGATCACAGAAAACGCCTACGTTCTGAAACCGTTGTGTGACCTCGCGCCCGATGTGTTCCATCCGGGCACTGATCTGACGTACCGCGAGCTATGGCAGCGCTACCCAAAAGACAAGCAAAGCCTATGGCCTGTCTCGCTTGATCTTTAAATACACAGACTTTCACTGGCGTGCCACTTCGATCTATAGTGGCCATTAAACCAACAGATAAATAATTGCGTCAGAGACTGAGACATCACACGCGACAGGAGAACAAAGATGGGTCACTATACGTTTTTGACCATCGTTGGCGTTGTCTTCATCATTGGGCAAATCATCCGCACTGCGATCAAAGAACGTCATCGGAACGAGGATGAGGCACTCACGAATACTGTACAAGAAAAGCTAGAATCCTTAGAAAAACGGATTCAAGTGCTGGAGCAAATTGTCACAGATAACAAGTATCAATTAGAGCAAGAATTGGCCAAGCTGGCCGACGAACAAAAGGAGCACTAAGATGGGCTTGTGGATCTTTTTGGGCATCATCGCCCTCGTCTTTTTCTATTTGATTGGGATTTACAACAAACTGGTTGCCTTGCGCAATCGGTTCAAAAATGCATTTGCACAAATCGACGTCCAACTTCAACGGCGTTATGACCTGATTCCTAACTTGGTCGAGACGGCCAAAGGCTACATGCAACACGAACGCGAAACCCTAGAGGCGGTGATCGAGGCTCGAAATCAGGCCATGGCCGCCGCCAAAATAGCCAGCCAAGCGCCAGACAATGGCAAGGCGATTGCCACGTTGGCTGGTGCCGAGACCGCCCTTGGCGGTGCACTTGGCCGACTGTTCGCGTTGGCAGAAAGCTACCCAGAGCTCAAAGCCGATCAGACCATGCAGCAGCTCATGGAAGAATTAACACATACCGAAAACAAAGTGGCCTTCGCCCGACAAGCATTTAACGATGCGGTCATGTTCTACAATACCTATCGCGAGCAGTTCCCCAACAGTATCATTGCCAACAGTTTCGGCTTCAAAGAAGCCCAAATGCTTGAACTGGAAGACGAAGGCGCCCGAAAAGCCCCCAAAGTTCAGTTCTGACGGTGAAACGTCATGGCAGATTTTTTCGAACTGCAAGAGCGGGCTAGAAAAAAAACGCGCCTCTTAGTCCTGCTTTTTTTTCTGGCCCTTGTGACTACGGCGTTGGCTGTCGATTTGATTGTGTTTCTATTCATGATTGAACAACCTAAAACGCCGTTTTTTACACAATGGTGGCAGCACCTCACGTCTGGCCCTGGCCTGATGACCATCGGCATTACCTGGTCCATCATCCTGATTGGTACACTGGCCACCTTAAACAGCATCGCCAAAGGCGGTAAGCACATCGCCCAACTGGTTGGCGCCACCCCAATCCCAACCAATACCAGCAATTTGAAGATACAGCAATTACGCAACATCGCCGACGAAATGGCGATTGCAGCCGGCATTCCCCAACCGGAGCTGTATATCCTCGAAAACGAGCCTGGCATCAATGCCTTTGTCGCCGGACTGAGCTCCGACGATACCGTCATGGTGGTCACTCAAGGATTGCTCGACAATCTGAACCGGGAAGAAATTCAAGCGGTTGTCGGACATGAGTATAGCCACATTCTCAACGCGGACATGAAGCTGAACCTACAACTTTGGGGCTGGCTGGGCGGATTAATGATGATCGCACAAATTGGCTGGTTTTTGATGGACACACAACACTATCGCGCCTCAAGCCGACGCAACAAATCAACCAGCCAGGACAAGTCTGTCGGCCTTTTGCTTGTCATCATCGGCTATGTGTCGCTGTTTTTCGGTCGTCTGATCAAAGCGGCCGTCTCGCGACAAAGGGAGTTCCTTGCCGACGCGAGCTCTGTCCAGTTCACGCGCAACAAAGATGCCATGATCAACACCTTGATGGCCATCGCCAATCACGCCTCGCAAGGACATCTCCAAAACGAAAGACGTGAATCAATGAGCCACATGTGTTTTGCTGAGCCGATGTCTATATGGTTCAGTTCACTATTGTCCACTCATCCTCCCATTGAGAAACGAATTCAAGCACTGGAGCCTGCACTGACACCAAAATCGATCGAGCGGCTGGTACAACGTCGGCGAAATCGCCAAACCGTGTCACCTCAACAAAATCACGAGCCGCAGAGGCTCAGCGATCCGCAGTCCCGAGCACAACATGATATGGTGGATGTGGCAGTGCTCGCCGCACAGATCGGGGCGCTCAGCGAAACGCACATTCGTGCTGCTCAAAAACAGCTACAAAGTGTGCCAAGCGACTTACTAGACGCATGCCGGAAACAGCCAGAGCTGGCCCCAAAAGCCTACTTGCTGCTTGCTGTGATGGCGGACTACGGACACCAACACCCTGCCGTCAATCAGTGGCTCGACACCCATGTTCCGGACACAAACGAACGGCAACTACTCGGTCAACTGACACACATACCGCCGGAAGGACGCATGGTCACCGCCCTGAAGCTCCTTGAGGTGCTCAAGACTGAGGATCAACAAACACGCCAGGCCTTTTGCGAAGCCTTGAAGGCATTGTGCCTTAGCAACCAGCGTATGACCTTCAGTGAATACAGTTTAATCGCCCTCGCATGGCGACGGCTGGCATTGCTCCCCCCTCATCGAGGCAAAAACATCACTCGGCTTCGCCAAGCACAAAGCGCTTTGGCGATCGTGCTCTCCCAAACAGTGTATCTATCTGGGAACGACCCCATCGTACAAAAAAAGACGTTCGAACATTTCTGGCGTCGTTTTGCGTTGGGCACAGTGGACTATCCGGGTTCGGTGTCGCTCCCCCAACTGCATCAGGCCCTGTTGACCCTTGCATGGCTGAACCCGATGCTCAAAAAAAGCGTCATGCAAACCTTGATTGATGCGGTCGAACATGATGGACGTATCACTCTGCCTGAATATGAATGGATAAGAGTACTAGGCGAATACTTGGAAATCCCGGTGCCCGCGATGTCAGTCCGTGCTTCTGAAGAAAACGGCGGACAAAACTGACGCGAGCATCCGCTTACGATAATTCAACGAGCTGGTGTAGACACTGCTTTAACTTTTCATCGATTTCACTGTGTGGCTCTGGATCATGGCACATGCTTGCGATATCACTATCAATCACATCGTGCCAACGATTCATTTCAACCAACAACCCCCACAATTCCTCCATCTCCTTTTCAGCTTCGGAAAGCTTGTTTTGCTGAACATACTGAATCCATCGATGCATCGGTTCGCTTAACACACCAGTGGTTGCGTCAGCAAACCAAAACTTATGGACATAGTGTGCAATGCGCTGCCACAGAGCAGAGCGATAGCCCGGCCCCTCCTCAACGAACAGCTCATATAAACGTTGCCGTGATCTCTTCCAATGGCACAACTTATCGCGCAGCGCTAATAAACGAAGGAAGAAGTCTGAAGATGTGTCAAAAACCAAACCAGGCTTATCGTCGTCATCCACGTTTCCCCAACTTCGGAGCAACCGCTGATACCACGGTCTGACTTCCGCAGGCGCTCGCAACGCCATCACAGACCGAAGTGCCGAAAGACGAGAATATAGCGCTTCCTCAAACAAAAATCGGTAGATGTCATTCGCCGTTGCCAGCGCACATCCCGGCTGTGACAACTGCTGGAAAGTTAACCCTTGCGGCTCGCCGATGCCATTCGGGTGTTCATGATGTTCACCAACAGCACGACACAACAGTTTCGGCATAGAAGGCACTGCTTCCAAAAAAATTCTGGCCAAAATTGGGTGCTGCCTTGCTAGGTCAAAACCACTGTCTTCAAACCGATACAACCACCCCACATCCTGCA